>JAJAYX010000261.1 GCA_026785985.1 Rudanella sp.
GTATCGATTGGGGAGAAAAAAGGATTGTGAGGGGTTTTTTTTTTGGTTTAAAACATACGCGGCGTGTGTGGACACTGGCGGGGGAATCGGATTACCTAACCAACACAACGAATGTACTTGTTCGTTCACCCTTTTCGTAAATGGAGCGTGTTAATCAAAAGCCGGTTATGAGAGTCCTGCCGCATCAGCACATAGACCGAAAATCGTTGACCACCCGTCTGATAAAGGCCAGTTACGTAGCGTAGCCGAGCCAAGCCACCCTGGTAAACATACTGAAAATTTTGGGGCGGATGTTTTTTAAAAAAAGTACTTAAAATCAGTTCGGCATGTTTGGCCCGAACCTCCGCGAAATCGACTGCTTCGGTGTCAATAAATAACTCCAGTTGATCATCAAAATAGGCTGCCAAATTTTGGGCACTACCCGAACGAAACGAAGATTTAATGACTTCATTTACAGACTTATCGGAAGTTGTCATAGTCAGATGCGAAGCCCAGATTGGTACGGCTTCAAGTGGGGCTGTAATGCCCAGGCTCAGACACTGACAACTCATGATCATCAGAAATATTTTACTTGTTTTCATACGGATTGGCTATTTGTAGTTGCTTTATAGTTGGCGAAAATTGTGCCAAACCCTGTGCCAGGCAATCAGAAAAGTAGCGAATTTTGTCTTTTCGTTTTATACGCCCCCATATGTCGTCGCAACCAATTCTTTCCGCCGAACAACTTCGCCAAAAAATTCGGCGTATTGCCTTCCAGATTTATGAGAACAATTTTGATGAGCAGGCTGTGGTCCTGGCGGGCATTGCGGGAGAAGGTTATGTGTTTGCCAAACGCCTTCACGACGAACTGAGGCAGATTGCCCCCTTCACTATAACCTTACTGAAAATCAGCCTGGATAAGTCGAAGACTATTCAGTCACCCATTCAACTGGATATGTCGGCTACTGAGCTGACCGATAAGGTAGTGGTGGTTTTAGACGATGTGCTCTACACGGGCCGGACGCTTGCTTTTTGTCTTCAACCTTTTTTGAATGTGCTGGTTCGAAAATTGCAGGTGGCAGTGCTCGTTGATCGCAACCACCCTCGCTACCCTGTTGCTGCCGATTATAAAGGCTACGAACTGTCAACCACCCTCACCGAACATGTCGAGGTGGTGTTGAGCGATCCAGAACGAGAAGGAATTTATTTGCGGTAAAGACCGCACCGCGACCCGGCAAAATCTTGCCGGTCTGTGGTGCGGTCTTTACACATATGTCGGCACCGGGAATGTCATGGTGAAATCCTGTACTGCGATGGTGCTTAAAATGATACCTTGCCGCAGGTCGGGGAAATAAACAGGGTCAATAACCACCTGACTAAGAGAGGCTAAACGTCCTTTTCCGGTGGCTTCGGGTTTGGTCAACAGCAGGTTACCCCGATTTTGCTGCATCACCTGGAAAGCAGGAAGCAGGCTGGTTGAGACCGGAAATCGGAAACTCCAGGGCTTCACCCGCGCCGAAAAAAATGGCCGACCCGCCCGGCTTACCTCGAACACCCGCGTTCCGTTGGGCAGGGTAGTGATGTTGAAATCAGCCAGTTCTTTCGGGATTCCCCAATTTTCGATGCCATTCCAGACGCTGTCACTACTTGATACATATATTTTCGAGATCGAGAATGTGGTTTGTCCGCCGAGCTTGAACACGCCCGGAATAAACAGCAATTCCCGGTATGGCCCCACCCCCGATGTATGATAATCAACCAGCATGACCGTGCCAACATAACCCCGATAACCATCGCGTTGAAAATCAGCCAGGAAGCCATGCCTGCGCACAAACGCTTCGGAGAAATGCACAATCATAACCACTCCATCGCCATGCAATGTCCAGGGAGCGGGGACTATTTTAATTTCAGGTTGCATAGCTTCAGAATTGGTGGTTTCGTTCGCCGAAACCTATTGCGTCATAATGAGTTATAACAAGGTTACTCAACACACGATATGCGGGCTTTGCTTTTGTTCTTACTAGGGGCCACTATTGGCTTATCCGGTCGCGGGCAGTCTCTTCCAGCCGCTGAAGCCGACACCTTGAAGCCCGATGAGAATGAACACCCCAATAAAGCCAAATTTATTCCCGAAACTGATCAGCGGTTCTTCTTTTTCAAGAACCCAGCTACCAACGAACGGGCGCGCACCAATGTTTGGGGCGCCCGAATTGGTTTTTTATTGCCCAGTAATGTGAAGGTAGGGGTTGGGTATTACTTCACCAACCAGCGGTCGGGTGGACAGTGGGATGGGTTGAATATCCGCAACCGCCGATTGTCTTACGGCACCGTTTATGTGGAACCGTATTTCTTTCGGAAGAAGTACTGGGAACTAAGTGCCCCTTTTGAAGCTGGCTTCGGACGAGTTCGCTAAGACCTGGAGAACGGACAGGAAACTCAGCAGGAAATTCGCCGACTATGGGCCGTACCATTAGGTGCAGGGGTTTCTTTTTCGCTCAAATTCCCAGCACTGGGTCGTTTCAAACCCACACGCTGGTTTGGTCTCAATTTCATGACAGGCTATCGGCTGACACTTCAAGGCCGGGTGCCTAGTAACCCCAGCACCTTCAATGGCTTATATTATTCGGTTAGCCCAACCATTTTCTTAGACAGGGTCTACGAAGACTACAAAGCCTGGAAAGGGAGCAAGTAATTACCACCATTTTTCATACCCCGCCACTGGTTTCCAATCCGCTTTTGGCTCGAAATGTTTCCATAACAAGGCTCCCACGTTGCGGAGTAGTGTGAACCCTTCGTTGGTGCGTTCCCAGCTTTCATCGGTCTGGTTTTTGGTCATCAGGCAATACACATACTCCCCACGGGGCGCGTGAACCAGCACCACCTCTGAGCGGGAACGGTTTACCGCTCCATTTTTGCAAGCCACTTTCACGTTGGGCGGCAATTGCGACAGCCCATCCCCATCCCAATATTGGCGACAGAGATTGCGATACATCCGGTCGCTGGCATCGGGCGAAACCGCTTTACCCGCCTGGATGTAGACCAATAACTCGGCTAGTTCGCGGGGGGTAGTTTGTCCCCATCCGTATTGTTTCTGGAAATCCTTACGCCCCGGCGTGCGCGAGTTGACCCGCGTTTGGGTGAACCCATTCTGATCCAGCCAGTTATTAATCGCTATGCCACCCCCGGCCATTGCCTGACACCACAAACTACCGGTATTGTCGGAAGTGGTTTCCATGAGCATAACTACTTCAGACAGGGGGATTTTAGCCCCGTCGCGGAGTTGCCCCACTATTCCATCGTCGTAATGCAGCGAATCTTTATAGATCAGCTCCTGCCCGTATTTCAGTTCGCCCCGGCTGATTTTGTCGAACAGCCCGCATTGAATCGGAACTTTAATGGTGCTGGCCGTGGGAAACAGCGTGTCGGCGTTGATGGCGACCGTTTGGCCGGTGCGGAGGTTGCGCACATACACACCCACCTCGCCCCGGAATCCTGCCAGCAGAACACGGAGATCACGCTCAAGGGTTTTGTCGGGACGGGCCGTTTTCTGGGCGGGTGTCAGGCTGGGCAACAAAAGGATAAAACAAAGGGCAATGGCTTTTCTCATGGATTTGTGTTAATTGCCCGAAAGATACTCGTTCTCATGTTTCTGCCTGTTTCCCTACGCCCGATTTTTCGCTGTTTTGCCCTTTTTACGCTCGCTTCGGTGCTGTTTGTAGCCTGTCAGCCAAATAAGAAAAAAGAGCAAACCGATGAGTCTTCGTTGCCCAACGCGCCAATCCCCTACGATTTGGCTAACCCGACCGAACGCTTCAGCCTGCCCAAAGACCTCCGCGAAGTGTCGGGCCTGAGCTATTACAAACCCGGTCGGCTGGCGATGGTGCAGGACGAGCTGGCCGTGGTATTTATCTACGACCTTGCGACCAAAACTGTGGTTGACGAACACGTTTTTGGCCGCAAGGGTGATTATGAAGGAGTTGAGTTCGTGAATGGCGAATTGTATATGCTCCGCTCCGATGGTGAACTGTTCCATTTTGAACCCACCGACGGCATTAAAATCCTGAATGGTGGAGCAGAGATCCATCGTACCAAAATTGAACTGCCCGGCAAAAACGATGTAGAGGGCCTCGGCTACGACCCCAAACTAAATGCCCTGTTGCTGGCCACCAAAGACCCCGCCACCGGCAATCCCGACAAGCCCATTTATTTCTACGACCTCAAACGGTCGGTTCTCTGGCGCGGTCCGGTTCTGACGCAGGCTGTTTTGGCCGATATGGCGGGTAACAAACCCACCGAAGAGGTGAAGCCCTCCGGCCTGGCTGTGCATCCCAAAACGGGTGATTATTATGTGCTGTCGGCCAATGCCCACCGGCTCGTGGTGATGAACCGCAACGGCAAAACGCTCTCCTCAGTGGCTCTCGACCCCAAGTTGCTCCGACAACCCGAAGGCATCTGTTTCGCGCCCGACGGAACCTTGTTCATTGCCAGCGAAGGCGACGGTAAAAAGGGGTATTTGCTACAATTTGCGGAGAAATGAATGCAAGCAAGAGAGTTTTTTGAGGAAACAGGATTAGGGCTTTATCCTTCCAATACTTTCATCAGTTTCCGGTGCGATAGCCGGAAACCTGTTTGTTCATAAAAGCGGATAGTGTCGGTTCGGCGCTGGTTGGTTGTTACTTCGAGGTTTACGAAGCCCTCGCTCCGGGCCATGTTTTCCAGGTACGCAACCAGTTGATGACCAATGCGCTGGTTGCGGTTTTCGGGTCGAACATATAATTCCTGAATCTCGCCAACGCGGCCCGTGTGGTGTAACAGATATTGAATGTGACAACTGACAAAGCCTACCACTTCGCCGTTTTGCTCGGCCACGCGATACCGAACGCAGGAGTCGGTCAGGTTGCGCCTGAATATGGCCCGGAATGCGGTGTTGTCCAAGACCATTTCTTCTAGATCACACAAAAAGCTGTAGATCGTTTGGTAGTCGTCGGCAGTGGCAGGCCGGATGTTGAGGAAGTCAATTGGTCGCATGGAGTGTAAGATCGTGGTTTTACTAAAATAGTTAAATTATATATTCCATAAATGCAATAGAACACGTTGGGTTCGCATATTCGTGTGTACCCTATTTACCTATCCGTCGGCCCCGCTGTTTTTGTTGTGTAATCCAATCCTGCTGAAAGGCATGATAGACCCATTTTCGAGTATTCCGAAAGTGGCCGCTGGACAAAACCTTTTGCGGCTCATGATGTGGGTACGTATCCGGTGGCTAACGGGCAAACCTATGGCGGGGATATGCCGGTGGAAGAATGCGGTAACATGCTGATTCTGACGGCGGCCATTGCCGCTGTTGACGCTAATGCAACCTTTGCCCGCACCCATTGGCCCGTGCTGACAACCTGGGTTCACTACCTGAAGGAACATGGCTTTGATCCTGAAAATCAGCTTTGTACCGACGATTTTGCAGGGCACCTGGCCCGCAACACCAACCTGTCGGTAAAGGCCATTATGGGAATAGCCAGCTGTGGTCACCTGGCAGGCCAACTGGGCGACCAAAAAACCGAGGCTGAATACCAGCCCGCGAACCAGCCCGCAAGCGGATGGTAATGGCTGACAAGGGCGACCGTGGCGACGGACCGCATTACGCGCTCTTGCCGACCAGCCATCTCAGTTCGATGCGTTTGTGGAACCGATTCTGAAATTCGCCAACGAAAGCCCTGACCGCATTTCTCTCTCCGACTCGCACGAAACCACCAACGGTCGGCATGTCGGGTTCCGTGCCCGTTCGGTGGTTGGGGGGTATTTTATTAAAATGCTGGAGAAGAAGTTGGAGTAAACTACTCCTCAAACGCCAAACTTTTCAGCGCATCGAGTGCAATATAGTGCAAAGCCCGCTCGTGCGTACACGAGAGCAATACGGGCGGAGCCATGCCAGCGTCGTGTGGTTACTGCCAGCGAAGGGCACACAAGCACCACCGGTCGCCGGGTTTGAGGCCCGGAAACTGATATTCGGGCGGTCCGTCGATACTGCGGGGTGTAGAAAGATCGTTACCCCGTGAGCGGGTGAAGTTCAGAAACGATTCGGTCATGATGGCGCATACCACGTGCCGACCCTGATCCTGATTGTCGGTGCGGCAAAAACCATCGCGGTAAAAGCCGGTCATGGGGCTGGTGCAGCAGCAGGTGAGTGAGCCACCAAGCACGTTTTTAGGCATAGTAGAAGCTGGTTAGATAGGCAAAAAACAGCCCCGAATCGTAAAAAGCAACGATCCTGGGCTGTTTTTATGAACGTATAAGCCGCGTTGAGGCTTGGTGTACTCTAGTTATCGCTTCTTTTTCCAGTCGATCTGATACAATAACCGGGCACTCGCCCCAGCCGTTTGAGTATTCAACCGGCTCGGTGTCTTGCTTAGTGGGGCTGACGCATAGGGGCCGAGTTGTAATGTCCAGTCGCCCCAGTTTTTCTCCAGGTAAATGGCCGCCGAACCAGCGTGAAGCATTTGTTGAGCGGGTTTCATGACGATAGTTACAGGTTCAATTTTGCCCGGTCCCCGTAAATACGCAAACCCGATTTCCTCGCGGTTGCTTAGACTCAGGTTTACGCCTGCTGATGGCACCAGCGACCAGCCGCTGCCCAAACCAAATCGGTAACTAACGTTAATGGGAACCTGCCATGACGAACCCGTCGGCGTAATATTAATAATGTCATGCTTAGGGTCGATGCCGGATGCAAACTTGCGTCGAAAATTCTGTTTTGTGCGTTGATCATACGCTATTTCGGTTAGAAAAGACTCGCCGGTAAGGTTCATCGACGTTAGTCCCAGGCCAAGCCGCCAATGGCTATTCAACCGGAATTCTCCAAAAAGCCCCGCCCCCCATTGCAGCACCCCTAAATTGGCACCGGGTCCAATTCGGACTTTCCAGCCAGGTTCGCTTTGGTTTATGTCAATTTTTGCCAGGGCGGCTCCCGATGGAGAAGCCGTGTTGAGCAACCGGCGCATCCGGCGGGCATTGCGGGCCATACCCTCCTCATAATAAAC
>JAJAYX010000262.1 GCA_026785985.1 Rudanella sp.
CCGCAGGCCCGGCAGCCACCCGGCTTAAAGGCGATATCGTAGGGTTTGTGACCCTCTTCGATGAGTTTGGCACCCGCCTGACTGATTTCTCGAGTATGAGCGTCACGGTGGAGGGCAGTAGTCCGGCCAGTTCAACCATCACCGGAGCCGATGGTAAATACACCCTGCGCGGGATAGAGTCAGGTACGTATAACCTGGTGTTCCGGCGGGCGGGTTTTGGTGAATTCAAACGCCCCAGCATCGCCCACCTTGGCGGTTCGGCCCCTACTTCGCTGGGTAACAACAACCTTTGGGAAACGGCCAAAACAACCGTAAACAGCCTTTCTGCCGTGGCATCAGCCACCACCGTAGCCATTTCAGGCAGAACCACTCCCGTCCAATCGGCCACGGTAGGTACGGGGCAACAACGCCGAATCCGGCTGTTTTTTGGGCGCGACGACAAACTCACGTTCCAGAATTACGCCAGCACGTTCAACCAGTTGCTGGTGCCCGTGTCGGCTACCAACACCGATGGCAGCTTTTCTATAAACCTGACACCGGCCAATATTGGTGGAAACTTCAAATCAGGCGACCGCGTATTTGTGATCGGGTATGGACTTTCGCCGATAGAAAACGCCTGGACCGATCCGCAAACCAACCTCGTCATTTATTCGGGTGTTAACCCGGCGGCTTCCAACGTGGTCAGCTTCATCATGCCGTAGCGAACCCTGCCGCCAAGCTGATTGGGAAATCGTTTTACCCTGACTCGTCCCGGAAAAGTTAACCGCAAATTGGTTAGCTTTTCCGGGGCGAGTCAGGGTAAATTGCCGTGAAAATACGGGGTCGCTATTCGTGAGCATATTGTCGGGCTTACCGTAAGATCAAAGAGTTTTGAACTAACTTACCAGCTCCTCATCTTGTAGGTGTTTTCCTCCGCCTTTCATCCGGTTTGTGCGCTACATCTGGTTCGCCGACCTGCTCCTATGTTCCGGTATCTTCTCTTTTGTCTGGCATTTTTGTGGGCATCTGTCGCGATGGCTCAGATGAACCCCATTGCTTATAAAGCCCTGTCGGACCAGGAGCGCTATCGTGTTACCGATACATACCTCACTACACACTGGCTCGATTTTTACGATCCAAAACAGACCGTAGTGACGGCTGATCTGGCCATGATGCGCGCCGAGGCAACCGACCCCAAAACGGCTTGCCTGCTCCGCTTTTTTCAGTTTCGTAACCAGACGTTTGAGCGAACCAAACACGCCCAGACCGCTAAAGCGGCAGTGGAAGCCATGCGCGACGTACTGACGTTTGCGCAGGCCAACAACTTGCCCGCCGAAGAAGGCATTAGCTGGCTGTTGCTGAGCTTGGTCACCCAGGAACACGTCAGCAGCATGGACGAACGTACCCGGCGGCTCCAGATCTACGAGGGAGTTGTGCGGGGGTTGACCCTGCTGGAAAGCCTGCCCCCCACTGCCCTCGATGAGTACCACGGCGGCACTTATTTCCTCGACCATCACCTGATGCACATGGGCATTTACCTGTTCAGGATCGAAGAATATGGTCTGGCCCTGCGAATGTTTTCGCTGGGCCACCGGACGGGGCACCCCTCATTTAGTCCCGACAATAGTCATTTTAAAGGGTATGACCATTTCGAGTGGAATTTCCTGAACGACATCGGGGCCTGTTACCAGCGAATGAACCGACTGACCGAAGCAGCGGTGTGGTACCGGAAAGCCTACGAGTTCGGGAAATACCACCATACCCCCATTCAGGAGGTGGTTAGCTATGGTAACATCGGCGTGGTGCTGACCAAACAGAAACGTCCGTTGGCAGCTCTGCCCTACCTGGAGCGGGCCGCCGTTGAGATCCACCGGTTGCACGACAATGAATCGGAGTTCAACGTGGCGGTGCCGCTGGCGGAAACGTACCTGACACTCAACCAGCCCGAAAAAGCCTATCTGATGTTAAGGCGGGCCGTGGTCCTGCACGATTCGCTGAAAAAAGCGCAGTACATGCCCCCCACCGACAGTACCCTGCTCATTCCGCTCTTTGCCGGGCTGGGGTCCGTTTATCAACAGCGCGGTAATTTAAGTAAAGCTCTGTTCTACAGTCAATTATCGAACCGACTCAGCGAACAACATGCGCAGGTCAACGATACGCGCCTGTACCGGATAAAACAGGAAAAGCTGGAAGCCGGGGCCTATATGGCCAAACTGGACCGGCTGGAGAGCGACCGAAAAACGATCCTCCGGTGGCGGAACGGGGTGGTTGTGGGGCTGGTGGTGGCCTTGCTCTTGACGTTGATGTACCTGTATCGCCAACGGCAGCGTCGGCGGCAGGCCGAACAGCAATTGGTGTCGTTCACTCAGGAGGTCCGCGAAAAAATGAAGCCGCTCAACCAGCTACAACCCACCACCGAAGACCCCCACGCCGTTCATGACACCCTGCCGCAGGTGGCGGAACTGATCCGTTCGGTTATCCTGACCGATGCCGACTGGGACCGGTTCCGTACCCTGTTCGATCAGGTTCATCCCACCTATATCCTGCGCGTTCGCCAGCTGTACCCCACCCTGACGCCCGCCGAAATCAGGTTGATTTGCCTGACTCACCTGGCCTTGTCCACCAAAGAAATGGCCAATATGCTGGGCGTGTCGGCAGATACGATTGTCAAAACACGGTATCGGATTCGGAAGAAAGCAAACTTACCCGAAGGGAGCGATCTGGCCAAAGCCTTTGGATTTGTGTAGGTAAACTACTTATTGTTAATCGCTTGCAAAATGTCCGGGTAATTGTCCGGCTCGTTTTTTTGGTTAGTGGCTGGCGGTCAGGCTACGTTTGTGCATCAGTTCAGCACAACATATCACCAACCGCCTTGATACCCGCTCCCCTCATTCGCCACCTGACCAACTGCCCGCCCTGGCTCCTGTCGGGGCTGTGCTATGGCCTGGCCTGGCCGTCTTTCGGGAACGTACCCACGGGCTGGCTGGCCTGGGTAGCGCTGGTGCCCCTGCTGCTGCGGGTACGTCGGGCCGACACCGCCAACTCCTTCCGGCGCTACGTATGGGCTACGTTTCCGGCGTTTATCGTGCTGCCGGTGATCGTGTGCTGGTGGCTCACCTATTACAACCCCTTTGCGCTACCCCTAATCTGGCTGACACAATCGCCCTGCCTGTATCTGCCGTTGGCCTGTTTTAACTTTTTACAGCGGTACATGGGCTGGCGTCAAGCGCTCTGGTTGCTACCGCCCCTCTGGGCTGGCTGCGAATGGGTATGCCTGTCACTGTCACCCATCAACTTAGGCGTGGGCAACCCGGCCTATACCCAGGCCAATCTGCTGTGGGTCAATCAATTTGCTGACCTGACGGGTATGTGGGGCCTCACCGCCTGGGTAATTGCGATGAACGTTGTGGTGGCCCTTGCCATCGACCATTTCCAGCAACGGCAAGGCACGTTGGCTGGGAGGTGGGCGGCTGCCTGGCCCCTTGCCCGGCCTCTGCTGTTCTGGCTGGGTGTGCCGGTGCTTTACAGCCTGTTTGTCCGCTACGGGCTGCCATCAGTGGCCGTGCAAACAACCATGCCGCCCCTGCCGGTGGGCATCATCCAGACCAACCATGATTCGTACCACCCTCAACCCGGCAGGCAATTGGTCGAGCTGGTGAGGCTGGGGCAACAGGCAGTTGCCATGCCCAACAAGCCCGCCCTGGTAGTGGCACCTGAAGGGGCCAGTCCGCTACCGCTGGTGGCCGATTCGGCCCTGTTTGCCGGCGTTCGGCAGTGCGTGGCGGACTGGAACGTATCCCTGGCAACGGGCTTCATGACGCCCGTCGGTCGTGAAGCCTACTACAACGAAGCCTACCTGTTTACGCCCCAACTGAGTCAACTCTACGATACGCTCCACCTGCAACCCGCCGACCTGGGCGTTTACCGCAAGCAGCACGCGCTGGCCTTCAGCGAGCAGGTGCCTCTGGTGTTGAGCCGGGCCTTACACTGGCTGGGTACGCCCGAAGAGCGTGCGCTGCAAACAGGCAACAAACCGCTGGCGTTCCGCTTTGTTGACCCCCTGGGCTACGACCGTTCGCTGGCCTTTGTGATCTGCTGGGATCAGATGTACCCCGCCACGGTGGCGCATCAGGTCCGTCAGGGTGTCGACTTTATGGCTTTTCTGATGAACGACGGCTGGTTCTACGACAGCCCCGGCCCCCGGCAGTTACTGGCTTTCACGCAGCTTAGAGCCATCGAAAACCGGCGCGGAGTGGTGCGCTCTTCCAACCAGGGTTTCTCCGGGTACGTCGATGCGTTTGGGCGAATCGACCAGCAGCTGCCCGCCCACGTAGCCACGACACAAACGGTACTGGTTGAGCCAAACACCAAGCTAAGCCTGTTTACCCGCTACCCCAACTGGTTCCCCGTTGGATGC
>JAJAYX010000263.1 GCA_026785985.1 Rudanella sp.
ACTTTTGACCGCTCAGGCGGCCCCGGTTTGACTCCATTTTTTATGCTTCATTCCAAACGTATTCTTGTCGGAGTAACGGGCAGCATTGCGGCCTATAAATCGGCATTGCTGGTGCGGCTGTTGGTGAAGGCCGGAGCCGAGGTTCAGGTGGTGATGACCGAAGCGGCTAAAGATTTTATTACCCCCCTGACGCTTAGTACGCTCTCGAAAAAGCCGGTGCTGTCGACCTTTGTTGGCGACCCGGCAGAGGGCGTTTGGAATAACCACGTTGACCTCGGTTTGTGGGCCGATGCCGTGGTGATTGCCCCCGCATCGGCCCATACCCTCGCCCGCTGTGCCAACGGCTTTTGCGATGATCTGTTATCAGCGGTGTATCTATCGGCGAGGTGTCCGGTGTTTTTTGCCCCGGCTATGGATCTCGACATGTATCGGCATCCCGGCACTGTAGAAAACCTTCGGCGGCTTCAGTCATTCGGCAACCAGATCATTCAGGCCGAACACGGTGAACTGGCCAGTGGACTCGTTGGCGAAGGTCGGCTGGCCGAACCGGAAACCATTGTTTCGGTGCTGGAGAGCTTTTTCTGCAAGCGAGCTGCCCTGCCTGGAAAACGGGTGCTGATTACGGCCGGCCCTACGCAGGAACCCATCGACCCCGTTCGGTATATCAGCAATCATTCGACGGGGAAAATGGGCTACGCTATTGCCAGGGCATTTGCGCGGGCTGGTGCCGACGTAACGCTTGTGAGCGGACCAACAGCTTTGCCACTGCCTCATCCGGACGTTCGGAGGGTGATGGTGCGCTCGGCACAGGAAATGTATATGGCCTCGGTGGAAGCCTTCCCGACAACCGATCTGATGATTTTGAATGCCGCCGTTGCCGACTACACACCCGCCCATCCCGCTGATCAGAAAATCAAAAAAAACGAGATGGTTTTCTCCCTCGAGCTAACCAAAACCACCGATATTGCGGCCACGCTGGGGGCGCAAAAGCGGGCTGATCAGTTGATGATGGGCTTTGCGCTGGAGACCAACAACGAACATGAAAATGCCCTGGGTAAACTGCATCGAAAAAACCTGGACTGGATCGTTTTGAACTCCCTACGCGATTCGGGAGCCGGTTTTGGACACGATACCAACAAAATTACCGTTATGGACAGGGAAGGGCAAGTACGGTCGTTCGACCTGAAAACGAAGGAGGAAGTAGCCGAAGATTTGCTTACCTTAGTCGAAGAATAATGGAAAAGATAATGACCCGGATTATCGGTATAGTGTGTGGATGCCTGTTGGCGATGTCGGTGCAGGGTCAGGAGTTGAACTGCCAGGTGAACCTGAACTACGATCAGCTATTTTCGCAGCAAAAAACGGATTTTTCGTATTTCAACCAGCTTAAAGGCATCATTACGGAGTTGATGAATACCCGACGCTGGACTAACGATCAGTTTCAGCCGTCGGAGCGCATCAACTGCACGCTGAATATCAACCTGCTCAAATCGACCCAGCAGGGTGTGTTTGAGGGAACTGCCCAGATTATCATTACCCGTCCGGTGTATGGCACCAATCTGCAAACAACCATATTCAGCTACGTGGATCGTCAGTTCAATATTGCTTACTTGCCAACGACCCCCGTCTTTTTCAGCGACAATGCCTATTCTGACGAATTAACGGCCATCCTGGGATTCTATGCCAATATTATTCTGGCCGTTGATTATGATACGTTCAGTCGGCAGGGGGGGGATCCTTATATTCAGCGGGCATTTACTATTATGAATCTCGCCCAGGCCGCAGCAGGCGCAGGCTGGGCGGTTGGAGGGAACAAACTGAATCGGTATTATCTGATCGAAAATTTGCAGGGGCAACAGTTTCAGGTCTTTCGGGAAGGAATATATACGTACCATCGGGTTGCCCTGGATAATTTTACGGCCAATCCCATACAGTCGCGGAAAACATTGCTGGATTTGCTGATCACCATGCGAAAAATTCAAACTCAGATATCGTTTTCGGTATTAATGAATTCCTTTCTGGATGCGAAGTCGGAGGAGTTTATCAACGTCCTGTATGAAGGTACGCTTGCCGACCGTAAACGGGCTTTTGATTTGTTAGCCCAACTCGACCCCGGCAAAACGGAGGCCTACCGGAAGTTGCTTTATTAACAGTGAGCAGTGAACAATGAGCAGCCAACAGTGGGCGTAGTTGCAACGAGTTTGTTTGTTTTGTTGTTGATTTATTGTTACGGTTTTCCTGCCAGAACGGCTCACTGTTCCCTGTTGCGGTTCCCCGCCGGGGCTGCTAACTGTTCCCTGTTATGCTATCGCATTTACTGATAAAGAATTACGCCCTTATTGAGCAACTCGAACTAACCCCCGATGCCGAATTAAACATCGTGACGGGCGAAACCGGGGCCGGAAAATCCATTATGCTGGGAGCTATCGGGTTGCTGCTGGGAAACCGGGCCGACACCAAGGTACTGTATGACCCCAGCCTTAAATGTGTGATCGAGGGCACATTCGATGTGTCGGGGTACTTTATCGAACAACTGTTCGAGGACGAAGAACTAGACTATTCGAGCACTTGCCTGGTGCGCCGGGAAATTAGCCCTAGTGGTAAAAGCCGGGCCTTTGTGAACGATACACCCGTGAATCTGGAAAGTCTCCGGCGCGTAACGAGCCAGTTGATGGACGTTCACTCTCAGCACGACTCTGTTTTGCTTGGCTCCAACGAATACCAGCTTCAAATTGTTGATGTATACGCCCAGGATGATAATCTGTTGCGAGATTATGCAACTGATTATCAGGCTTATCGTGTGCTAAAAACAGCCCTCGATAAGCTCCGGTCGGAGGCTTCGGCCATGCGCAAAGAGTTTGATTATAATAATTTCCTGTATCGCGAATTAGCCAAAACCCAATTGCTGGAAGGCGAGCAGGAGCAGTTGGAAGACGAGCTGAACGTGCTGGAGAATGCCGAAGAGATTCGCGAGAAACTCCAACTGGCCGTCGACTATTTAGACAACCCCGAACAATCGGTGGTGTCGCTGCTGAAGGGAGCGGTGAGTACGCTGTCAGCCATCAGCAAGTTGG
>JAJAYX010000264.1 GCA_026785985.1 Rudanella sp.
GGTGAATACCGTTGAGCAACGCAGGAAACTTAGCACAGCATACTCCGAAATACTCGGTATTAAAAAGTATGAAGACCTACGGGCAAACTTAGAAGACTTGCTGACTAAACTTAGGCAATCGGAGGCGGGTCCCAAGGAACAGAAAAAGATAAATACCCTACGGGCTGATATAGAAAATTTTGGTATTGAGATTAATTCAAAGCAGGGTATAAAAAATGATTTCCGCGATAAACGGGATGAAAAAAGGTCAGAAGCCAACAAACTGCAAGAGAAACTTATTCAAGCTGGTAATGTAATCAGTTCTAAAGAATTAGCTGAACTTAAAGAAGAGTAAGCCGACTTGGAGCAGACCATAACTACGCTGCAAAACGATCTGCGAGATCATTACGAACTTATTCCCTTTGCTATTTCTGGTGGTGGGCTATTGGAAGTAATTAAGCAGTTAGATAGCGAGGTCTCTTACAAAACGGCACAATTCAAACAAGAGGAAGTTCAGGAAGCATCCAACCGGGTGTTGACCGATTTATTAGAAGCAGTGGCGCACCGGTCGTTCAAAAAAGTCATCGACAATGAAGTTCACGAGTTTTACACCAACACTTTCAAGCAACTCATCCGTCGGCACTTTTTCAAGGACACGCCCGAATTATCCACTGATTTTCGAGTACTCCACGAGTTTTCGGATGCTGAACGCAACGAAGTACTGACGCTGGCTAACCAACTCAAACTGACGTTTAAGGAATCGTTTGGACGTATCAACAATGGCTACAACCAAACGCGCCAAGCACTGATTACGATTCGACGCCGATTGAAAGCTGCTGAAGCCCACGAGGAAGACCCGATTTGGGCATCCGACCGCAACAGCAAAGAGTTGCTGGAACGGGAAAGTGTCCGCATCGAGAGCGACATGGAGGCCATCGACCGCGAAATTGGGCAGTTGCAGCAACAGCAACGCGCCGCGCAGGCCCAATATTCTGAGTTGGCCAAGAAGTTGGACGCATCGGCCATCAACCGCGATAAAGATGAAATCATCAGCCGGCAAATTGCCCGGCTGAAAACGTACATCGGTCAGTTTCAGGAAGCCAAAAAGCGATCGCTCGAAGAAGCGATTCTAACGGGTTTGCAAACGCTGATGCACAAGAAAGACTTTATTCACCGCGTGGACGTGAAGATTGCCGGGGGTGATATTGATATCAATCTGCTCAATCAGCGCGGACAGATTATCCCGAAAGCATCGCTCTCAAAGGGCGAACAGCAGATGTACGCCACGGCGTTGTTGTGGGGTTTGGTGAAAGAATCGCGGATCGAGTTTCCGGTGTTCATCGACTCGCCGATGCAGAAGTTCGACCCGCTCCACGCCCGCAGCATCATCAAGTTTTTTTACCCGACCGTTGCCGATCAGGTGATTTTGTTTCCGTTGCTGAAAAAAGAACTCACCGACGACGAGTACCGAATGCTGCAACCGCACATCGCCCGAACGTATCTCATCCGAAACGTTGAATGCGAACACTCGACGTTTCAGGAAGAATCACCCGAGCAGTTTATCCAAACCTACAACCAGCTTTACTTTCCGGAATGACCATCAACCTCAAAACCTCGGAGGCCAACAAAGACCGGGTCGTGGAGCTAACGGCGCGGCTGGGGAACAACATCAAAGAAAACGTGGTGGCCCGGATTGCCATCGCCTACTCACTGGCGCGGGGCTACCAGCTCGACCCTGCCAAAGACCTGCGCGACAGCAAAGGCAAAGAATACAAGGAAGATACGTTGCTCGGCACCCAATATCGCAACCTGTACGTAGCCCTGATTTGCCAGCATTACGGCATTCATAAAACCGATGGCAACGTGCCGCGCTACATCAAAATGCACCTCGACCACGGGTTGGAACTGATGAGCAAAATCTTTGCTGAAAACCGCAATTACACCAGCATCGAGTTTTTGCTCGACTACGCCACCGAAGGCATCGAAGCCCTCGAAGATGCCGCCGTCGGCCCCGAACCCGTCAAGAATTTTAACCAGCGGATTCAGAAAGGTTTGTTTACCGGGCCGTTGCCCATCTGCGTGGGCACCGACCCCACCACCGGTCAACCCATCACCGCTACCTTCAACGACGTGAGTTTGCACAACAACGCCCACATCGCCGTAGCGGGTGAGTCGGTCAGCGGCAAAACGCAGTTTGCGCTCAGTCTGCTCAAGCAGGTGGCCGACGTGGCGGGTGGGCAATTGAATTTCCTGTACCTCGATTTCACGGGTCTGAAAAAAGACGACTTGCCGTTTTACCAGCCGTTTTTTGATGCGACCCGCGCGGAATACCTCGATGCCCCACAAACGCCGTTTCCGCTCAATCCGCTCACATTCATCGACAACGTGAACGAGAAAAATAAGTTGATGGGCATCAATAAGTTTGTGGACATCATGCTGAGCTACGCCCCCAAAATGGGCAGCACGCAGGCGCAACGGCTGAAGGAAGCCACGCGGGATGCCTTCAACGCCAAGTCGGGCGGGGCCTACCCGTCGTTTGCCGCCATCCCCGGGCAATTTTTTTCCGTGACGGGCGGCCAGGCCGCCACAAAGACCCCACAGAATGAAAATCTAAGCGAGTACGAACTATTCGCGCCAGCGACCGACCCGAACCAGAGTTTCCTGAACCGCAATATTTACCTCAGTCTCTCCGGCGACCTCGACCGGACGGTGCGCTTCACAGCTACCTTCCTGACGATCAACTACATCTACAATACGTTCATGAACATGGAAAATGCCCCGGTCGAAAACGGCCATCAGGCGCTCCGGTACGTGTTGCTGATCGACGAAGCCCACGTCATTTTTAAGGACCGGAAATCGCAGGATTTGCTGGAAAAGATGCTCCGCGAAATACGCTCGAAGGGTGTGATGGTGGTGCTGTTATCGCAGGGCATCGAGGAGTTCAACCAACCCAGCTTCGACTTTTCGAGTATGTGCGAAAACGCCTTCCTGATCAACATCAAAGACAAAACCAACACCAACCAAATGAAGCGATTCCTCGGCTTCGGCGACCCTGAGGGACTAATTTTAGCGCGGAGCATGGGAAAAATCGGCAAGGGCCAGGCGGTGAGTAATTTGAAGGAATATCGGCGGGGGGAATTGATGGGGTTGGAGGGGTTTAATAAGTAAACTAAAAGTTTATTAATGAAAACTATGAAACTAATAAATCTATTACTTTACTTTATTTTTACAATCGTTTTTTTAGGAAATATTGGCACTCTATTACCATTAGCTATTGACTATTTCCCTGAAAATACTCTGTCTGAAGAGGCATATAAAACTTTCCCGGGAAATTTATTAACTTACTATTTAAGTATATTTTTTGTTTCTCTTGTGGATAGAATAATACATATTATTAAAAAAGAAGATTATAAATACAAAATAACTGAGGTGCTTATATTCGGACTTATAGTATTAGTTTGTCTTTGGTTGATATATATGGCTTTCAGCAAAATACATCAGAAACAATATGATTCAGCGTTATGGTATTGTCTATTTGCAATTATTTTGTCATATATAGTATGGTGGATCGCTAATTATAAGGATGAGAAAATGAATCCAAATAACGCCATACCAAAACCATAAGAAATATGCCTGTTTTCCGGGAAATATTTGCTATCAAAGTGCATCAGCCATTCGGCGATTTCTTCATAACTAAGATTTCAGCCATCGACTTGCTGGAAATTACTTTTTCTGAACGGCTAACATATACCAATGCA
>JAJAYX010000265.1 GCA_026785985.1 Rudanella sp.
AGACGCAATCCTTTGCGTCTCAGGCACCGGATGGCAGCGTACTCGTCTCAGGCACCGGATGGCAGCGTACCTCGTCTCAGGCACCGGACAACTATTTCGTTTGTATTGCTGTCGCATCTGAGACGCAAAGGATTGCGTCTCTACGTGAATCATCACCATATTCAACCCAATGGCAAAGGTAACGTGAAGCAAGCCACCGTCGAAATGCCTTACCAAATATACGTACCAACGGCTCCGGTTGGCAACGAGGTGCTTACTAACACGCCTTTTTCGCGGATGCTGAACGGTTGGGTAAACTCTGTAGCATTCAGTACAATCAGCACGTTACGGCCATCGGGCGTTTTGAACGCTACATTAGGCAGCGCATCCGAGGTATTGGATTGAATACGAACGGACCCCGGCCGCACAAATTTGGATGCTACGGCCACAATATAGTACGCTGGGTTACGCGTCACCGTGTTGCCATTCAGCGTTATGGCCCCGAGGCATTCCGTACATCCACCCGGCGTATGGGGTTCCTGTTTGGGATCGGCCGCCAGGTTCCATTCCAGCACCGCCCGACTCCAGTTGCGGGTTGCCCCAATAATGAGGTTTTTAACGTGCCAGCCCAGATCGCCTTTCAGATTACCGGGGGCGCCAATCCATTGCTCAGTGAAATACAGGTTTTTGTCGGGATGCGCATTATGCACCTCCGTCAGTGCCGTAACCGGGCCGCCATACAGGTGAAACGCCGACCCATCGACGTATTTCCGGGCTTCAATATCATTCAAAATTGAGATCGGGTAGTCTGGACGGTCGGCGTTGTGGTCGTACAGAATGATTTTAGTATCGAGACCCGCTGCATTGAAAGCAGGCCCCAGGCTTTTTTTGATAAACGTAGCCTGCTCCTGGGGAAGCATCAGCAAACTGGGGTTGTTTCCGGGGTGCAAAGGCTCATTCTGAATCGTAACGGCGTCAATTCTGATACCCTCGGCCTTCATTCCCTTGATATATTTTACAAAATACTGGGCGTAGGCATCGTAATACTCCGGCTTCAGGCTACCTCCTTTCGCATTGTTGTTGGTTTTCATCCAGGCTGGTGGCGACCAGGGCGACCCTAAAATCCGAATGGTTGGGTCGATGGCTAAAATGGCTTTCGGAATCGGAATCAGGTAGGTTCGATCTGGGTCCAGTGAAAACTTATCCAGCCTGACATCGGTCTGCCCATCCGGCAAATCGTCGTACGAAAAGACCCGGTCGTCTAGGTCCGATGCGCCAATACTAACTCTCAGGTAGCTGACTCCAATGCTATTGCCCTCCGTCGAAAACAATTCCCGCAATAATGCCGCCTTGGTGTTCGCATCCATACGACTCAGGAGCATAGCACTGCCCCCTGTTAGTGTGTAGCCAAACCCGTCGATAGACTGAAATTGCTGTGTTTCATCAATGTCGATGGTCGGGTTCTGATTGGTTGAAGTGCTGAACGGAAGGGGTCCCGGTTGCTTCACGAACAGGGCCGAGCGATCCGGGTTCGTTAGCCAGACCTCTACGGCCCCCGATGCGCTTTGCAAGCCTGGACTTCGTTGACAGCCAGCTAACAGGCTCAGAACAATGACAATATATAGTGCAGTGAATTTCTGAAAAGGTCGGACTCGCATCGGTGGGGCCTGGTTTTGAAACGATATAATTCTATCTACAAACAAGAGACTTCCAGAACCTGTTTCTAACCGAACAGGCCTTAGCAAAACGACCTAAATCTAACTTGCTTGTCTGTAGCCACACTTTATTTATTGGCGATAAATTATTCCAACAAGTAATTTTGACCATTCGGGACTTTTATACAAAATGAAACTTCACAACAGATTCGGCCCTTTCGGGGCGCACCGAGTCTGTAGACTTTAACTGTATGAAACGAACCTTCTTTTTGGTTGGACTTTTGTCGGCCACACTGACGTTGGCCGGTCTGCCCGTGAAAAAAGCCAAGTGGACAACCCTCTTCGATGGTAAGACGACCACCGGCTGGCACCGTTACCTGAAAACCGACACCAACGGATGGCGCGTGGATAATGGCACCCTCACCACCGATGGCAAACAGGGTGATCTGGTCACGGATAAAGAATACGGAAACTTTGATCTGGAGTTCGAGTTCAAAGTACAGCCCAAGGGCAACAGTGGCGTAATTTATAAAGTGCAGGAAGATCCCCAGAATAGCCAGCCGTATTATTCAGGGCCTGAATTTCAGGTGATCGACGACAAAGGCTACGAATGGCGCGACAAAGAAGGTAAGCTCATTCAACTGAACAACAACCAGTTAACCGGAGCAAACTACGACATGATTCCCCCCGGCGACCTCAGTGCCGTGAAACCAGCCGGCGAATGGAACAAAGGCCGGATTTCGATTCAGAACAACCACGTTGAACACTGGCTGAATGGTAAAAAAATGGTTGAATACGATTATGGCTCCGATGCCTGGAAAGCAATGGTCGCCAAAAGCAAATTCTCCAAATGGGCCTACGCCACGCCCCATGCCAAAGGCAAAATTGCCCTCCAGGGCCACGGCGACGTTGCCTGGTATCGGAATATAAAGATTAAGGAGTAGGGCCTAAAAAGCAAAAAAGGGAGCGACCGAAAAGTCGCTCCCTTTTTTTGAACTATCTACTGGCCCAGCATCAACCTTGCTCCAGTGCTCATAATTACCTTACCACCCGCTCCATGGATTACCCGGCCTGGAATCATCGTTTTGGGCCAACAGGGTGGTGCCGTTGGCAGCCTATAGCTTGAGGTAAGTTTTCGTTAACGTATTATTGATTATTACTCAACCGAACTAAGTCGGATTCGACCACCACTAAGTTGCCCGGCTTCCTGAGCCGCTTTGCCGGTTGGTAATATATTCCCTCGAAACACAAGACTCACAAAACAGCGGTTGAGCGACGCGCCCCGCCAGTGATGAACCGCTTCGGTAGCGTCTAAGCAGAGCGATTGGGGTTTGGTAGATGCCGTCAGTTGATAGGTGTCGAGGACACCCACAAAGGCCGGGCTTTCGGGTTTAAGATGGGATACGAGCGTGGTTTGTTGGGTGAGATAAACTTCATAAACACCCTCTGGATTTCTGCTAAGCCGTACTGAATCAAAGCAAAGGGCGTATTGATAATGAGGGCGGTATGTTCTGGTCTGTGGAGTGGTCAGGGCAAGCTGAACGCCCGGACGTTGCCGGCTCAGGAGCCACGGCCGGGTCTGTGCAGCCAGCCGCACCGAATCGGAAACGGCCTTTCCGTTGCCGCCCGAAGGCAGCAACGGTGAAGACCCAAACCAGGTTGTACTCATTAGAAGAAGCCAGAGAAGCATGTCGATTGTGCTTATTGAATTACCCGGTTAATAACGAAATTAATGCCGTTTACGCGCACCGTGCCATCTGCTTTTACCGGGCGGCCATTGAGCGTGTTTCCGCGTGTAAAAAACGTGAGTTCAGCCCGTTGCAGATCATCCACAGTCAGACCCAGTTTCCGCACAGCCTCCGTAGCATCAACGTCCACGGCTTTTGGCGCGTGTCGGTGGGCTTTGGATGGCATGGCTGTGAACAAATCGAGCACCCCCACAAACGAGCGACTTTGCGGATTTGGTTGTTCAGTACGGGGCAGGTTCATATACACTTCCACCACGCCTTCGGGTTGTTTATCAACTTGAATCCCTTCGAGTTCAATAATCAACCGATCCGATTTGCCATCATTTGCAAACTGAAACCGTTCCAGTTTGTTGGTGCGTTTTACCTGCTCGAACTGGGCTTTGTTGGTTCGCTCAAACGGCACACGGGTAAGTTCGGCTAAGGTGCCAAGGGGAGGTATTTTCACCAACTGAATCTTTGTAAATTTCCATTGTTGCCAGTTTGCAAGAATATTACAGGGCAGTTGTACCGGAAAATCGTAGCGATAGTTGAGCGATACCGCCGTGTTCAGCACCTGGCTGGCAGTCATGACGACGGCGGCTCCGGTTTCGTTGAAAAACGTGTAACTTTTGTTCATCCAGGGACTATTGGCGGCCGCCGTTGGATTCGACCGCCCTCCGCATTGCCGCAGCCATTGCTCCCACAAACGGTCGATGTTGGTGTGATGGAGCCAGAAAACCGGATCCAAAGCAGCCCGATTTATAGACGACATATTGCCGCCAATGGCCCCGTGCAAGGCACCATGTGGCCCTTCGAGCGCACTGTTGAACGAGAAATAATTGATGTTAACGGCGGCAGTCAGGGCGGTGGCAATGCTCACCATCGGCGCATTGGGCAAGCTACCGCCCGCATTGATCGACGCGGCCCGCGTGTCGAACAGCACATTGCCGGGTGTGTTGGCCCGGTAAGCGGCATGGAGTACCGGGTTAGTCTGGTAGTTCCAGTAGGGTAATGTCAGGTTGGGGTTGCCTGATTTAGCGCGGAGAATACGCTCGAAAAAGTAAAGATACATCCGATGCCAGGCCAGAAAAAACTGGCTACCATGCGTACACGAATTCCAGGAAGGCAGGTTGTTAGTCAGGAGGGTGCCATGAATGGCGGCCTGATACTGCCAACTGGTTTTGTTGGTTACGGGCAGGGCTTTCATGGCGGCAATGCCCGTTTTGATGGAGGCAATGTCGGCGGCTGACAACGAATTGACGTTTCGGCGAACCATAACGGCCTGTGGCGCAATCATTTCGGGCGAGAAAGGCATGGCATCGGCTATAGCGGGGCTGCTCAGACAGTTAGTGATGGCCACAGGGGCAGGGCTGTCGGCTGTGTTACCGCCCCAAAGCGACATCAACAGGGCAAGGACGGGTATAAGAATGGTTTTCATCGAAAAAGTGACGGTTTATAATTGACAGACGTTTGTCAATCGGCAAGGACTTAAGAAGTGTCCTCTGTGCCTTAGTCGTCTAAGCTGATTTAGGAGAAACAGCCTGCGTATTCCGTCACAAAAATACAGCTGTATAATCCCTTGTAAAAAACTGATAATCAGTTTGTTTACCGTTTAATAAAGAGGATCTGGAGGGCTTTCACTAATGCAGCGGCCTTCCCTTTACCTGCCCGCCCCGTGCATCGTCGATGCCGTGCTGAATGATGAAGGCGTTGGCGTCTATTAGCTCCACGGCATCGCGGATATTGCTCAGTTCTAAGCGCGTTACCACCGAGTATAGCACGTCGGTGTCTTGCCGATCCTGGCCGCGTTTGCCGTATCCTTTTTGCCCTTTCAACACGGTAACGCCCTTTTTCAGGTCTTCGGTGAGCATCAGTCGGATGGTTTCGGCCTGATCCGACACGATAATCACGGCGGTGTATTCTTCGATACCATGCACAATGAAATCAATGGCTTTCGACGCGCCAAAGTAGGTAATCATAGAATACAGGGCCACGTCGATGCCGAGGAAGAAAGCCGCTGCTCCGAAAATAAATACGTTGATTATCAGGATAATATCACCCACTCGCAGCATCGCCGACCGCCGACTGAGCAGCAGGGCGGCTGCTTCGGTGCCATCCAGCACGGCCCCGCCCCGCATGGCCAATCCAATACCGGCACCGATGAACGCCCCCCCAAATATGGCCGTGAGCAACAGGTCGGGGGTAACATCGGGGAAGGGAACAACCGCCAGGCAGAGAGCTAAACCGACGATGCCCAA
>JAJAYX010000266.1 GCA_026785985.1 Rudanella sp.
ATATTAACCTTTCCGTTGGAATCTTTGCCTTTTTTGGTCGTGATAATAACCACGCCGTTGGCGGCCCGCGTTCCCCACAACGCTGCCGCCGATGCGCCTTTCAGCACTTCCATGCTCTCGATGTCTTCGGGGTTGATGTCGTTGATGCGCGACTGCTGCACGATCCCGTTACCGGCTGCGGTGCCGAGATTATCGCTGGCATTGCTAACGGCAACGCCCATCCACGATGAACAGCGGTTGGGCGTTGCCATTGATGGTGTTTTGCCCCCGAATCTGGATGTAAGCCCCCGCGCCGGGGTCGCCCCCGTTGCGGGGGATGAGTACGCCGGCAACCTTGCCACTCAAGCCCGTAAGCAGGCTCGTTTCGCCGGTTTTGGCAATGTTTTTTCCTTCGACGGTGGCGATGGACGAGGCAAATTTGTCGCGCTCGGCCTTGATGCCGAGGGCGGTAATAATGACTTCGCCCAATTGCCGGGTGTCGGTTCGGAGCTGCACGTTGATTGTCGTTCGCCCGCCGATGGTCTCTTCCAGGGTTTGCATCCCCACTGCCGAAAAGACCAGTGCGGTGGCGGAATTAGGGATGGTCAGCCGGTATTGTCCGTTGGCGTCCGTTATGGTGCCGGTGGTGCGGTTCGGCCGGTTCCGCTCCGGTATGCCGGACCACGGCGTGTCGGCCGACGCGGTTCCGGCGTCTTTAACCGTCACCGTCACCCCCGAAAGCCCGCCTGTTCCCTCATCTGTATTCACGGTGCCGCTCACGCCACGTTGTGCGTACAGGAGCGAACCACTCAGTAGTACCATTAACAGACCTAATAGTAGTGTTTTTTTCATTAATGTGCTTGTGAAAGGTGAGCATTCTGCAACCGATTTGCTGTCAATAGTGCGTAAACAGTATAAGCCACTCTGGTTATAATTGTTCATAAAGTATGGGTATGAATTGCTCTATTTGCTGATGGTATTGCAGAGCAGCAGGCCAACCCAACTGCGGTACGGAGGTTATCCACAAACGACGCACTGGCCGCTACAGAAACGCTGGCTTCCAGCGAGTAGTCGCCGGTAAGCCGTAATGTGGTTGGGTTGGTATTCGCCGTACTTAATTGGGGGTTGATGCCTGTGCGTCCCGGTGGGGCCTGAACGTTCAGTTAATTCGTTCGCCAACCGGACGGGCGGTTTTCAGCACGGCGTGTTCCCAGTCCTCCTGACAGCCCAATACCGACCCGCTTTTCAGGTCATAATCAACCCTTTCTCCGCTGGCTTTATGGAGCAGCTTGAACCGGCGGGTGCTGCCTAAACTCAGAGAGGTAATGGCTGGTCGTTCTCCAATTTGGGGGCTAATGATCTGAGTTATAATATATAAACTATTGTGAACAAATATACACATTTCCTTTGACTTTAAAGAATTTTGTGTAGATTTACGGCATGGTATCTATCACAGAAGCTGCCGATTTGTTGGGTGTAACCCCTAAGACGCTCCGGGAATGGGAAAAAACAGGTAAAATTAGTGCTACCCGAACTGAAGGTGGGCATCGTCGCTATCAGGTAGCCGAGTTGCTTGGCTCTCGAACCGACAAAGCCATCACAGTCGCCTACGCCCGCGTAAGTAGTCACGACCAGAAAGATGATTTAGACCGCCAGAAACTTGTACTCGAAAGCTACTGTGCAGCTAAAGGTTATGAGTTTGAGATTATTTCTGATTTGGGTTCGGGCATGAACTACCGAAAGAAGGGACTTAATCGGCTCATTAAGCTGCTGTGTTCGAGCCAGATAGATCGACTCGTGATTACCCATAAAGACCGATTGTTGCGGTTTGGCTCTGAACTCATTTTCACGCTTTGCGAAATCTACGGCTGTGAAGTGGTCATTATCAATCGCTCTGCGGACAATTCTTTTGAAGAAGATTTGGCTCAGGACGTGTTGGAAATCATCACCGTTTTCTCGGCTCGATTGTATGGGTCTCGAAGCCACAAAAACAAAGCGTTGGTGGCTAAGCTCAATGAAGTGGCACAGGAATTGAAATAATAACCCGGCATGAAGTCGATTAAGATACGTCTTGAACTTAACAATACGCAGGTTACGCTGGCCCGTAAGCATTCGGGCGTGGCGCGTCATGCGTATAATTGGGGCGTAGCTATCTGCCAGCAGGCGTATGAAAGTAAGGAGAAAATTCCATCTGCGATTGACCTCCATAAACGGCTGGTGGCCGAGGTGAAGTCGGAACACGCCTGGTACTACGAAGTCTCCAAATGCGCGCCCCAGCAAGCCCTGAGAAACCTCCAGACCGCCTACACCAACTTCTACCGTATCCAGAAAGAGTCCGGCTACAAAAAAATTAAACAGGTACGGCGTGGTGGCAGGATGCTGGCCGTGCTGGAAGGCTTGCCGCAGTTCAAGAAAAAAGGCCGACGCGATAGCTTTTATCTCGACGGAAGTATCCGCGTCTCCCCCTGCGGAAAGAAACTGAAACTACCCCACCTAAGCTGGGTACGCCTGAGCGAGTCGGTCGATCCGGCAACGGTGATTACCAGCGTGTCAATTTCCCGCATTGCTGACCACTGGTTTGTCTCCGGAACGCCGGACCGCTTTAAAGTGCCTTTTGAGCCGGTAGTCACGACCAAGCCTTACGGGGCGGTCGGCGTTGATCTGGGCATTAGAACACTGGCAACACTTTCAGATGGGACTGTCTTTGAAGCCGTTAAGCCCTATAAACGTTACAAACGCAAACTGAAGCTGGCCCAGCGTAAGGCCAGCAAAAAACACATAAAAGGTCAGAAACAACAAAGTGCCAACTACAAAAAAGCAACCAGAAAAGTAGCCCGGATTCATGCCCGGATTGCCAATATCCGCGCTGATGCGCTGCACAAACTCACCACCCATCTGGCCAAAAACCACCGCCAGGTTGTGATCGAGGACCTCAACGTGTCGGGCATGACTAAGAACCACAAGCTGGCATCGGCTATTCTGGACGGTGGCTTCTCTGAGTTCCGAAGACAACTCACTTACAAAGCCGACTGGTACGGCTCTGAGGTGGTAGTCGCGGACAGGTGGTTTGCCAGTAGCAAGACCTGTTCAGGCTGTGGCGTGAAGAAAAAAACGTTGACGCTCTCCCAGCGAAGCTACAACTGCGAAAGCTGTGGGCTGTCTTTGGATCGGGACCTGAATGCGGCAATCAATTTAACACAATATCCAACCGCGAGTTACGCGGGGGTGGCCTGTGGAGCGGCAAACAACCCGTCCGATTTGTCGGACGGGGTCGCTACGAAGCAGGAAGCGAACAGCAGTCTGCACCATCAGGTATAGATTTGTGTAAGTTTAGCGTAACGGTACAATCTGAGTGTCAGCCAATCGAGTCTTTCCCGGTCACGTACCGATTGCCAACGGCAAAACCGAACGCCAGTCGGCACACCACCTGAATCCGGTCGCGGGCTTCGAGCAGAAAATCGGGCCGGAGTTCGGCTTTGAGTAGTGCGCCCCGGTATTTGTACTGCAAGTTATCGCCGAACAGGGATTCTTCAGGCGGCACGGGGATTTTTTGCCGTACATAGCAAGTACTCAGACGGTATTAAGTGAAATTGACCCGACATTTACCTCCGAATTCAGCCCAAATTTTGTCTAAGGCCTCTTTCAAGGTTGCTAAACTCGTGTAATTATCCTCAGCATTCAGAATTCACTTACTCCCTCATTAACAGGGCGGACAAAGTAAGTTCGGAAGGGTGAGGGCCTTTATATGGCACATAGATCAACAAGTTCTGACTCCTGCTGAAACCCGCAAATTGGGCAACATAAGCCTACCCAAAACCATGAACAAACTACTTTTAGCAACCTTACTGATTGCTGGCTCCGTTGCCAACCTGCCCGCTCAGAAGGCCCCTGTATCGCCTGTAGGGCTTCAACTATACAGTTTCCGCAACCAATTTGCAAAGGATGTTCCCGGCACAATGGCCAAAGTTCGGGAGCTGGGCTTTCGGGAGGTTGAATTGGCAGGAACCTATGGCCTGTCGAAAACTGATTTCAAAAAACTGCTCGACCAGAATGGCCTTAAGGCCGTGAGCATGGGAGCAGGTTTCGAGCAGTTGGAAAACGGTGTTCCCCAAATTGTGAGCGATGCAAAAACGTTCGGTGCCAAATATGTTACCTGCGCCTGGATTCCGCATCAGGGAGATAACTTTACGCTCAATGATGCCGATGTGGCCGTGGAGGTGTTTAATACAGCGGGCAAACTGCTGGCCGAAAATGGACTGACTTTCTGTTACCATATCCACGGCTACGAATTTCAGAAAATGCCCGACGGCACTACCTACTTTGACTATCTGGCCAAAAACCTGAACCCCAAATATGTCAACTTCGAGCTAGACGTTTTTTGGGCCAAGATGCTCGGCGAAGACCCGGTAGCCCTGCTACAGAAATATCCGAAACGGTTTTTGCTGTCGCACCTGAAAGATCGCAAACCCGGCACGCCCGGCAGCCAAAATGGTCGTGCCGATGTTGAAACAAACGTGATTCTGGGTCAGGGCGACATTGGGATTGCCGCGTTTATGAAAGCAGCCCGAAAAGCAGGCGTTCGCCATCATTTCATCGAAGACGAATCGTCGCGCTCAGTGGATCAAATGGCATCGAGTATTGCGTTTTTGAGGGAAGGGAAATAAAAAATCCGCACGGGGCCGTTGTCGTCTAATTTCCAGCCTTCGCTTTGGGCCACTTCAAAAAGTCGTTTGGCCACTTCTGCCTGATATACATTGTAGCCCCGCTCCCGGAGAGCTACTTTCACAATGGTTGTGGTGGTGCAGCCCTGCGCTAAAATCAGCGTCGTAGCTACCAACCGAACAGCCTGACGGCTGAGTTTGCCTTCGTTAGTTGGAATAGAGTGCGAAGTCGGGTTCATTAATGCTTGTTTTTATATCAAAGAAAACACCTCAAGAACGTAACCTTTGTACGTTGTATAGAGAAATTTCAGGCATTTTCTTTGCTTTTATGGGTTATCATGTGTTGAGACGAAGGAGCTGTTATATCGTCACATGAGATTTTGTGTAAGCGCTCTGTTAATCAAAAGGTTGACATGCGTTTAGCCTGCAAAAAACGCTTCAGTTCAAATTCGTTAAAATTGGTCGCTTTGGGGTCAAGGCTGGCTACGCGAATGTGGCCCGACGCATGAATGAACTCGTTGTTTCCCAGCCACATACCTACATGAACAACCCGCTCAGATTTTTCAGCCGTGGCGGGTGTTCCAAAAAACAGGAGGTCGCCGGGACGAAGCTGCGAAAAGTCATTATTGGGAGTAGGAACAAGCGTTCCCTGATTGACTTGCTGCGAGGCATCGCGGGCCAGGGTTTGGCCATTCAAAAAATAGACCGTTTTAGTGAAGCCGCTGCAATCCATTCCTTTCACCGAGGTGCCACCCCACAGATACGGAATGCCCATCAGCCGACGCGCCGTTCCGACCAAATTGCTCTCGGTTGGGGCCGCTTTGGCCTTCCATTGGTCATACGGCTGAGCATCGGCCCGCGTCACAAAACCCGTCCTGCCATCGGGGTATTTTACGTCATAAAACATCGCCGATTCGCCAACCAGTACCAACAAATTACCCGCCACCAGATCCGAAACCGTTTGCGACTCACGGTCGGGCTTGCTGTAGGCGAAGCCAAAAGGCTGGGTAAAAATCAGTTTTCGGGTTTGTTACCAGGCTTCGAACTGCGCTTTCGTCATCCGCTCGAAACCGCCAAAGTCAACCCAGGCAATATAGCCATCGGGTGTTTGCACCTGATACCAGCCCCGGTCTTTATCCCACACCCGAAGCGGCATTCCGAGCAACGCCTGGGTTGCCAACTCAGCAGCATCGCGGGGGTCGGAGCGGAGATTGGCTACCGAAACCGTCACCACGGCGTAGGTTTTATCGTCGAGTACGGGCGCGGGTAGCACCTGAATCTGATCGATATAGGCGATTTTTTGGGCGTCGAGCCGGGTCAGCAGGTCACGTTTGGCTTCGGGCAGGTTGGTTTTGCCCACGAGTGTCCCCGTAGAGTCGGCTTTCACCCGGAACAGAGCCACCCGTCCATCGGGGGCGTAGTGTTGCCGAACAACTTCGATAACAGGCGCGGGCGTTTGAGCGACTCCCAAAGCTGCCAGTAACCAAAACACAAGGAACAGGGGAAATCGAGTAATCATAACGAACGATAAGGAGGAAAGAAACTACATTTACCGATCATACTTCAGTTGAAATTTCCGAACATCAGGTCGCCACAGACGTTTCCGTTTGGCATCGTAATCGAAAATAACGCGGCCTAAATTACTAAGAAACGGGTAGCCGATTTTGTCATAATCGTAGGCATCATCATTAAAAATCCCGTCGGAATTACACGAGATCACCGCCGACAACATAAACTCTACACCGCGCTCAAAATCAACGATATAGGCGTTGTCAATCAAATAACCATAGGCATCGCCAACCTTGTTAAAAATGCGGATGGACTTGGGAAAGGACGTTTTCTGATCGCCCGTCAACAGGAATTTGCAGTAGCTGTCGTAGAACGTCGAGTCGTATTTGGGGTAGGTTGTTTCGCGGGGCAGTTGCGAAAGATACTGGTACAGAAACCCATAATCCCCGGCATTCAGGTTGAACCGATTTTTGGCAGGCACAGCCTCCGGGAACAGCACCGCTTTCAGCATGGCCTGCTGGTCTTCCAGGGCGAAAAAATTCTTTCGCGTGAAATCGAACGGTTCCTTAATGAGCGAGTCGTTCCGCATGAACCCAATGCCCCGCCGAATAATGCTATCGGATCGGATTGGCTTCGTATTCACCCGCGCGGGTTGTTCATACAGAACCTTGCCATCCTGCACAAACCGCACCGGGTTTGTGTGTCGGTTCTGGTCGGCGTTCATGGGTGATTCCAGACGATGCACAATTCGTAGATTCCGGTAGCCTTTTCGGTAGAGCCGCTCATTCATGTCGCGCTGTCCCACAAACTCATAGAGTCGATTGAAGGCATCGTTGTCGCTCACCAGCAGAATTTTTTTGGCATAGTGCGCCACCGAAGGCAAGCCATTTTCTGCCGTTGCATCAGCCCGAACGCGGGTTTGCCGGGCATAAGCCGAATCAGTCAGCATGGGCGTATTCCGATTAATTTTCAACTCGTTAAGCTTCTCCAGTGCCAGTAAAACGGCGGGTAGTTTCACAGTGCTGGCCGGGTAGAAATACCGTTTTTTATCAAGCTTATAGCTGTACGACCGGAACAAAGGTCGGTTCTGGGCATCGCGGTCAATCTGGGTATAAAGAATCTGAACGTCGTAGAGATCAGGGCGGCTCGTTACGGTCCGAAACAGTTCCGGCGATTTCTGAAGTAGATCGCCAATGAGGTTTTTGCGCTGGGCCAGCGTGGGAGCAAACAGTCCGATAGTGAGCGTCAGTACCAGGAACGACTTAAGTGTGTGTCGATTCATGCCCCAATTTATTCAATTACGGGGTATTGTTTAGCAGGTTGTGCCAGTTTTTGAATCAGCTTCTGGCTTAACTCATCAAAATAGGCCCCATTTTGTGGCCCAAACCAGTTCATGTCGCGGGTTTCGTAGCGCGTTTCGTGGTAGTAGGCATCGGGCGTAATATAGCCAATGTAGCCCCCGTTGAAGCTGGTTATCATGCCATTAAGCCCCATCCGGGCAGTTTCTCGGGTCAGATTAATGGCCAGTTCACCCGAAAAATCGGCGGGCATTCCGAGCAACACCGTTTGTCCAATGCGCAGTGCTTTAATTTCGGAGGGGTAGTCGCCATAGAGTTTCAGGAACACCCACGGGCGTAGCCGCCAACCGTCGGACACCCGCACATGGGCATTGCGGAGCGTAACGGGCAAGGTCAGCAGGGCCAGTGTTGAATCAGTTTTAGATGGCTTACCCACCAAAGCAACCCTGATTTTGTTGGCCAGACTATCCCCAATAAAGTGCAGTTGGGCATCTTCGGTAGGGCCAGTTTCGGTGGGGCCCATGCTGCCCACAGCACCAGCCATATACAGGGCAAACGTGTCGGGTTGTTTCTCCAGATCATCGACCAACACACCCGGCCAATCGCGACTGAGCCAATCCATTATGTTTGAGTTGATAATGGTTGAATGGGCGGCAAAGCTGGTCAGCA
>JAJAYX010000267.1 GCA_026785985.1 Rudanella sp.
GTACAGGCCAGCCTCAACAGTGACCAGTTGGCCATCTGTCCCGGTGCAACGCTTACACTCAAGGCCGGAGGTGGTGTCAGTTATAGCTGGCAATTCAATAACCAGCCCATTGCGGGCAACGCATCTACTGTCGAAGCCAAAACGGCGGGTACCTACAGCATTACCGCCATCGACCGTTATGGCTGCGACGGGGCAGCTTCGCCCCTACCCATTGGCCAGATTCCATCTGTAACCGCCACTATGGAACCCGTTGCACCCGTATGTGGCACGGCCAATCCGGCAGTAGCTCTCCGGGGCAAACCAGGTGGGGGCGTCTCTACGGTTGGCGAGTTCGGGGGCGAGGGACAGGCGTCCGTTGGGGTAGTTAACGGCCAGTTTAACCCGGCACTGGCCGGTATTGGCAATCATCTGCTAACCTATACCGTCAGACCCGCGCCCTGGTGCGAGGCCGTGGTAACCCGGCAAACGGCCGTTGTAGCCCCCATTCCGACCATTATGCTGCCCGATACCGTGAAAACATGGTGGGGCAACTCGTTCACCCTCGACCCTGTGTTGACGGGCAACCCCAACCAGTTCTGGTGGACTCCGGGTGTTTTTCTGACCAATGAAAACACGGCTATTGCCGAGGTTGGCAACATTACTAAAGACACCACCTATTATTTTTGGGTGATGAACAGTGCGGGTTGCGAAGCCCGTGACACCATAAAAGTGCTGGTGTTCAACCGAATATGGGCACCCGATGCGTTCACGCCCAACCACGACGGCCAAAACGATGTCTGGGAACTGAAAGGGGTGGAAGGATTCAATCTGGCCGAAGTTACGATTTTCAACCGCTGGGGCGAGGTTGTTTACTGGTCGAACGATGGATACAAAAACCCCTTCGATGGCACCCTCAAAGGCGAGCCGCTGCCCAGTGGTAATTATGTTTACGTGCTGAAACCGGCACCCGGCTACCAAACGCTACAGGGGAGATTGGTGTTGATGAAGTAGTCGACACAAAAAAGCCGCCCCTCAATCCGGGAGCGGCTTTTTTCACTCTACTTGTAATCTCAACCTAAAAGTCTTAGTTATTTGTCCCTGCCCGGTTTTGCTCAGCTGAAGTAGCCGACTGACGCTGACGGGCGGCTTTTACGTTCTGATTGCCAAAGCGGTAGGTGAACGTGGCCCGCACAACACGGCTCTCCCAACGGGCGCGAATCTTGAAATTGATGTCCTGGTAATTAGCCGCTCCCCGGAACTGATTCATCCAGAAGGGGTCGTTTACGTTCAACTTGATTGAGCCTTTGCCATCGAGTACTTTCTTCTGCAAACCGAGGCTGAATGCACCCTGTGGCTGACTGGTAAAGAAACCGTAGATACCTGCCGAGTTATACCAGCCCGCCAACTCGCCCGAAAGGGTCTTGCCGAGGGTAAACGTGTTGGACGTATAGACGTTGTAGGTCACGAAATCCACATCGAGCTGCCCACCCCGGTAGTCGGTTTCGAGTTTGTTATAAACTGCCGAAACGTTATTCTGCATTTTCCACCACTTGGTCACTGTCACCGGGAAACTCACTGTCAGGTTCACGATCTGTTGCAATTTCAGGTTTTGGGTCATCACAAACGTGGTCGAGTCTTCGGGGTTTTGGCCGGGCACTTCCCGAATAATGATGTCGGTGATGCGGCTGTAGCCCAACGCCGTGGAGAAAGCCCCTTTGAACACGTGCGTCAGTTCCACCGAGTGCGTCATTTGGGGACGCAGATACGGGTTGCCTTCCTGATACGTGTACTTGTCCAGATAAAACCGGAACGGGTTCAAATCCTGGTAGCTGGGCCGGTCGATCCGGCGGCTATACGAGATGTTCAGCACGTTGTTCGTGTCTAACTGCCGCGACACGTGCAGCGTCGGGAAGAGGTTTACATAGTTGCGGGATACCACCCGGTTCAGCGTGACCGAGTTGCCCTCCGAATTGGTGTGTTCAAGACGCAGACCCGCCTGGATGCTGGTTTTTTTGTTCAGTTGGGTGGCATAATTGGTATAGGCCGCGTTGATGTTTTCGCTGTAGCGGAACAGGTTGGTTTTGCCCGCGTTCAGCACCTCGCGACCGTCCACCACGTCGAAAAACTGCATGTCGTTGTCGGTGCTGACCAGGCTGCTTTTGGCCCCGGTCTCGAACTTTCCTTTTTTGGTGGGGTACACATAATCGACTTTGGCGGCCCGGATGTCGATGGTCGAAATCATGGGGTTGCGAAATCGCTGCGAGGACTGCACCTCCTGACCGGCTGCGTTGTAGAACGAAGTGGTCATGTCGTTGAGGTTATCGGCGTTGAAGCGCGAGTAGTCGGCATCGGCAGTCAGCTCCCGGCCTATTCCATCGAAATCGTATTTGTAGTTTACGTTTCCGGTCAGGTTTTGCCAGTTGTTAGCTACTTTGTTCACCGTTTGCGGCACCAGCGTTATTTCACGATTGGCGTTCTGAATGTAGCTGGTGTTAACTCCGTTTGGCTGCTCCCACCGATTCGTAAAACCCGTTACCACGGCTCCGAGGGTACTTTTTTTGGTCAACGTATAGTCCACACCGGCACGCACATTCACGTTCTGCGACTGGTTGACCCGGTAGGAACTCTGGTCGATATACGACGTTTGACCGGCCAATGGCACCACCCGGTTCAGGTCATTGGTCTGAAACGATTTGCCATAGCGACCGTTCACGCTGCCAAACGCACTTAGCTTGCCTTCGCGGTGGTTCAGGTTCAGGCTGGCGTTGGCTTTCTCGAACCGCCCCATCCCAGCCCCAATAATCGCCGTGCCGTTGGTGCCAAAATTTTTGTCGCGCTTCATCTTGATGTTGATGATGCCGGAGTTGCCCGATGCGTCGTATTTGGAGCCGGGATTGGTGATAATCTCGATTTTCTCGATGTTGTCGCTGGGGGTGTTTTTCAGCAGGTTCGACACTTCCTGCACCGACAGATACGTCTGTTTTCCGTCGATCATCACAATCACGCCCGATTTGCCTTTCAGTTGAATCTGGTCGTTCTGGCGGTCGATGGTAATGCCGGGGGCTTTTTCCAGCACCTCGAGGGCCGTGTTGCCGCTGGCCACAATGCTGTTTTCCACGTTGATAACGGTGCGGTCAACCTGTTGCTCGATGAACGGCTTTTTGGCCACCACCTTCACTTCGCTCAGGTTTTTCGATTCCTCGGCAATGGTCAAAGCCGGGGCGATAACCCCCAATTGACCAACTTCGACAGCGAACGGTAGACTATACGTTTTGGCGTATCCTACCTGTTGCGCTCCCACCCGGTACTGGCCGGGAGCCACATTGTCAAAGGCATAGGCTCCCGTGGCATTGCTGACGGCCCCTTTCACGAGAGCGGTGGAGTCGGTTGCTTTCACCAGCAGCACCGTGGCAAATTCGAGGGGTTGCCCGGCTGCGGTTTTCACATACCCAGTAACGGCGTGTTTGGTGGGTGCCTGTTGCCCGAGGCTGGATTGCCCCGGGCTGGACTGCCCAAAGGCCACAAGGCAGGCACTGACAAGGAGAAGGATGAGGGATAGTGTAACGGATTTCATAACTCGTTCTGTTTTTGTTGTTGTCTTGTTCAAGCAAGAAGTACTGTGCAAATGTAGGTAGTGGGCTTCACATAGTACCTTTTCTTACACAAGCGGTCTGATCGGGTGGATAAGCGGATTAGGCGTTGGAAATTGGGGAATCGGGAGACGTGAGAAACCGGGCTGATCGGCAATGGATGGTGTAAAACTCAGGCTAATGATGTATTCCAGGAGTGAGACGTTGCACAAACAGCAAAAAAAACGGGCCTGAAAACCTAACAGTCGATATAGTAGGGATTTACCAGATTAACTCATATGTCGTTAAAATTAACATTCCGGTCATATAATTAGATGATAATCGGTATGAAACATTTGCATACTTTGCCTACCAATTAAATTACTATTTCGCCCTGACTATGGCTATTACAAATGCTCACCCCTCGGAAATAGTGACATTTTTTCACGGTCTCACCAATCAGGAAGCCTTTATTCTGGCGTATGCCCTGCTTGGTTTACGAAGTGACGAAATTGCGGGTAAACTTGGTATCACTAAACTGACCGTGAACACACACCGGCGCAACACAATGACGAAGTGGCATAGTACCCACCTGACTGCGTGTACTGGCAAGCGGGCCGCCCACGAAATGCTGGCCACCGTCCGCCCCTACGCGGCCGACTATCTGCCTCATGTTTGATGAGTTCCTGAAAATCTACCTACAAAATACCTATTTTGCAGGTAGATTAAGTTCAAATTAACCTGCCAACTTTGTCTTGTTCTTCTGACTGTCTGTTGCTGATGAAAACGTCGCTTACATTCTGGGTTTTGGGTTTGCTACTGCTGGGGCTGGGGTGCAAAAAACAGGTGGACCCGGTGGTGACACCCGTTACGCCCCCTGTTAGCACTACCACTCCACCGAGTGCCACAACGACGACCCCGCCGAGTTCAACAACGACCAGTTTTTTTATTCCGACTCCGCCCGTTGCCAACTATGACAACATTCCTCAACCACCCGCCGGGTGTAGAATTGTCCGTACTGTTTATAAAACCGTGACGTTAATTCCCCCGTTTCTTGATGCCGAAACCATCACGATTGGCAATAAAACGGCAACTGTCCACACCAACACGATCACAACTTATAGCTACGACGGGCAGGGCCGCCTTAGCAAGGAGCGACAGCAACAATGGCGCGGACCAGTGGATCACTCACCTACCAGTATTTGCCCAACCGGGTAATCACAGAAGAAGCGACTTGGCAGTACATTAGACAAGAAACACTTTTTTCGAGCTAATACTTTCTACTTGGATAGCAGAAATCTTGGCGTTAAAGTAACGACAAGTCTTCGACAGGGAATTTTTTCTACGGCAAGATATGATGAAGATGGATTCCGTGTAAGGTATGAAAGTAGTACTGGAGGAGCCGTTGATAACTACATTATCAAAGACAAAAATATTGTTCTGTATGATTCTTACCTCAATGGTGGCTTTGGCACATTAAGTATCCGGTTTGAATACTATCCGAGTCGCCCCAACCTTCCTGAACTCACCCCTTTTAAGGGCCGAACTAGTCAAAATCTTCCCTCCAAGAGGATACAGGCTTCTATTGGTAGTGTGCTCCATCCTATAGGAGATGTTTTTCAAGAAAATTTTTACTACGAGTTTGATGCTCGTGGCAGGGTCAAACGACGAATAACATATAGCTATTTATTAAATCCTGGCTGGCGCTATCAGACCGATAATGGCGGCATCGGCATTACCGATTACGAGTATGAATGTCCATAATGAATCTCTGAGTATCCCTTCTTAATTCATCTTTTCACATTATAAACCTTTTACGATTATGAGAACACTTTTGTTGCTCATTAGCTACTGCTTTGCCGTCTCGGTAGTCTTTAGCCAACAGCTTACGCTCACCCATCCCCTCGATGGAGCCGTTTATCAACGCGATGACAATGGTTCGGGAACCATTAACATTGGAGGTACGTACAATTCGATGCGATTCAAACAGAACATTGGTCAAGGTTTTGTTCGGGCGCGGCTGGTGCAATTAAATGTGAGTGATGGGGCCGTAAAGCAGGGAGGAGTCACCTATTCCATCCCGGTGCAACGCACTTTTACTGGTACATCTTATTCCGGTAGCATCGGCGTACCGGCAATCGGCTGGAGGTAGAAGCGATCCGCCGATACCGCGATCCAGATCCTAACATACCACCTACCTTCATTGAAGAGGTGGTGCAGAGTGTATCCAGCAAAGTGGGCGTTGGTGAGGTATTTATCATTGGTGGCCAATCCAACGCACAGGGACTACCCAATTCGACTGGCGATATTAACATTGCCCAAAGCAGTCTGGACTACGACGGCGTAAGAACACAACCTGTCAATGTAGGGTTAAACGCCAATCTGCCCCGAACATTTTACGAAACGGTGTCGGCCAGCAGCCTCGATCAGATCAAAGCTGAATATGTACAGAACACGCTACGTGCTGCCCAAACACCGACTAATCAGGGGATTGCTCCGGCTGGCAACTCACTTTGGTATTGGTCGTATCTGGGCCAAAGGATTGCTCAACAGTACGATGTACCTGTAGCATTCTATAACGTTGCCTGGGGTGGCACGCACATTAAAGCTTGGGCGCAAAGTACAGACAATGCTTCTACCCCGGCAGGAGATCCCCGGGGAGGACCCTCAAATTTATACGGTTCTGGTGCACCCTACCGTATTCTCCGGGCTGCTCTACGATTGTACGGGGGTATTTACGGGGTTAGATCCGTACTGTGGTTACAGGGAGAGACTGATGCAAAGGCAGTCAATGAAATACAAAGTTGGGGAGCAAGAGCAGTCAGTAGTTCAGATGATTACAAAAACAATCTTCAACAGGTAATCGCCCAAACACGGACAGATTTTGGCCCTGTTCCCTGGGTCGTTGGGCAGACATCCATCATTGGTGGAGACCCCGCCAATGGAATGCCTAATGTGGTCAAAGACTCTCCTATTAGCCTGCTGGTTGCCAATGGGCAATCACTGGCTGCCACTACTGCATCCGGCAATGCTGCCCTACAGGTTTCCATAGCCGGGTCGTCGGTTGGGTCACAGGTTTTTTCGGGGCCTAACATGAACAACAGTGTCACGGTTCGTCGGAGTCCGGGCAGTGGAGATCCAGATGAACCCGTTCACTTTCGCCGGATTGATTTTGATGGTAAAGATGGATTGAAAGAAGCGGGGGATGCCTGGTTTGATGTGTTGAATACGATGCTCAGTTCGCAGGCTTCTGACCGTATCCGGCCCGTGGCGCAGGCCCGGCTCGGAACAGAATTCCAAACTCTTTCTATCAATGAGCCAGCCAATACCATTTCAGCACCCTCTGGTTATAATGTGATGTGGGTAGCTGACAACAATGGTACCTTTGATTTAAGCAGCCCGGTTGGATATGGCCAAACGATCTCCTCCAATGGTTCTGGTCGCTTGCGAGCCATTCTGACAAATAGTCAGGGCAACCGAATCCTGACACAGGCCATTAACTTGCCTTACACGCTTGTTGACGATACCAGCGACCCCGGTGGTACTCCCCCCTCTGGCTCGTCCCAGTGCAAAAACGGCAACGAAAACAGCGGGGGCAATAGAACCCCCAATGGCACCATCGTCGGCGGGTTCGGCAACAGTAGCGAGTTCATGGAATATATCTTCAACGTGCAGACGGGCGGCAGCACTAACTTCTCTATTCACTATGCGTCGGGGGATTCGCAGGCCGGCATGATGCTGGTGGTCAATGGAACGTCCGTACCCCTCTACCGACCCGGCACGGCTTCCTGGACTCCCAACGCCGATGCCAGCACCACCATCAACCTCAATGCGGGCAACAACACCATTCGGATTCAGGGCAGCAGAGACGGTAATTTCGCCTACGACCGGCTCTGCATTGGCAGTGGTGGCACCCCGCCACCGGGTTGTTTTAGTATAGCCCCTACCGTTAGCAACCCCAATCCGGGGTGCAACGCGCCCCTAACCCTCAATGCCAACTGTTCGGGAGCCGATTGCAGTGGCGTAACTTACGCCTGGAGTGGCAACGGACAGTCCTACAGCGGGGCTACGCCGGGCATTACCGGCCCCGGCAGCAATGGCACAACAACCTACTCGGTAACGGCCAGCAAAGCGGGGTGTAGCAATCAGACAGGCAGTGTCAACGTAACCGTATCGGGGTGTGGAGGAGGAACGACGGAGTTCAGTATTGCCGGTGTGCAACTCAATTGCGGCACGGGCGTGGTCACGCTGAGTTTGAACGGAGCCAATGGGTCGGCCATTGAGTACCGGGCGGTGGGTTTGCAGGACTGGAGTACGGCCCTGCTGACGATGCCGGCTCATCAGCGCAACAACACCAGTTTTACGTTTTATGCGCGGCAATCAGGTGTCGAAGCCAACACCGCCTACACAACCTCCTGCGGGGGCTACCGGGTGGCTACCCAACGTGAGCCAACCGGAGGTGGGATTGTGGGTTAGCCCCAATCCCACCTCCGGTAAGGTGGTGGCGCGGTTCACGCTGAACGAGGGGCAGGGGGCCACGCTCTCGGTGGTGAACCTAAGCGGGCAATCGCTGCAAACCCAGCCAGTAGTGGGTACAGGCAAGGTGCAGGACGAAACACTCGATTTGAGCCAGCAGGCCAGCGGGTTGTATGTGGTGCGGCTGCAAACGGCGGTCGGGGCTAAAACGGCCAAAGTGATTTTGCAGCGGTAGGCTACAAGTTGTGGCGTGAACCCGCCGGGCCATTTCTGAAAAGAGGTGGCCCGGCGGGTTTGTTGGTTTGGCCCCAACTGAAGCTCAAAACCCTCTTTTTTCTAAGGGGTAGGTAGTTAGCAGGTTTACTCTTGTAAGTCTATAGCACCCAAAAGTAAGGAATACCGATGGCTCAATAGATGTTTTCTGGTTCATACAAATGCGTCTATCTTGCCCATCGGTAAAACCAACTGTATGGCTACTGACCAACTAAACGGGCTGCCTCAAAGCCCCCCCCACGAAATAGTGACATTCTGGAACAATTTGACCCAACGTGAGCGCGATGTATTGCGGTTGAGTATCGCCGGACAGAGCCGACAAGCTATTGCCCAACGGCTTTTTGTTTGTGAAGAAACCGTCAAGAGCCATCGAAAGCATTTGCTCAAAAAATGGCCGTACCCCGCCGACCCGACTCTTGATGGGCGAGTTGCATTCCGGCAATTGTTGCGTGTTATGGCCTTTCATATCGACTGGCTGACTGCCCGAAATATCCCCCCTAAATCCCCCGTAGGCGGGATTGACAGGGAGTAGGCAGACCCCTACCTTTGTTCTGTTGCTGAGGTATTCTGAAGACGCAGCAACAGAACAAAGGCAAGGGCTAAACAAGGTACGTCATGAAACAGCTATTGAATTACGGGGTGTTGCTGGTGTTGGCTTTAACAGGGAGTTGCAAACACCCTGTAGATGTGGAGCAGGTTAGCGAACCACCAATGCCCCCCGAAGGTTGCCGGATTGTGAAAACGGTTTATAAAAACCAATCCCCTTTTATTTTCAAGTTTGACGTTGTTGATTCAGAGAAACTTACTTTGGACGACGGGCGACAGGTGCAGGTGGCGTTGATTTCTACCACTACCTACAAGTATGATCAGCAAAATCGTATTGTGGAGCAGGTTGAAACGGGTACAAAAGGTGATTATGCGGTAACCAAGCACTCTTATAATCCCAAGCAAGTAGTTGAATCTTTTGAAGCGTTTAAAAATGATAGGTCTATCTCTTATGTGAGAAGAGACACTATTCAACTCAACGAGCAAGGTTTGTGGACCAATTATGACAAGAATGGCCAATCGCTTTATGTCTATAATGCTGATAAACAGTTAGTGAGTACTTCACCTGAACGGCCCTGGATAAAGTACACCTATCAAAACGGCAATCAGGCAGACCAAACCCGTTTCGCCACCTGGATACAGGAGAACGGCCAATGGGTGCCAACAGACTACCAGTATCGGCGGTATGAATACAATCTGCAACGGCCTAACCTCCCCGTTGTCCGGCAGTATTTGGGGGCCGATAGCCGCAATTTGCCCACCAAAGAGATTTGGGAGATGCAACGCTCCTCCCAATTTGCCGATGGGCCGGTTTACCAGCGAACCTACACCTATTTCTACGACAAACGGGGGCTTGTGAAACGGCGTATTGCCAACGGTAAACCACTCAATCCCGGATGGCTACTCGAAGACGATCCCCGTGGTGTAGGGGTTATTGATTACGAATACGTGTGTCCGTAGCCATCATATAATCAACTCCTTTCTTGCGCTTGTCTCTTTCCCCTGTTTTGGCCAGGGTTGGGGTCTTTTTGTTTTCATTTTTCACTCAACCAATTTATTCAACCATGAAGCAGCTTTTATTGCCTCTATTCATCATGCTGTTGTCGCTATCCCAACCACAGGTTGCTGCCCAACGCATGACCATCAGTCAGCCGCTCGACGGAGCGGTGTATCAGCAAAACGGCCAGGGTACGGGCCGGGTCATCATTCGAGGCGACTTTAATTCAAGATCGTTTCTGTTAGGCACGTTTTACATTCTCATAGGGCGAATACAAAAGTTGGATTTAGAGAATGGGCAACCTAAGGA
>JAJAYX010000268.1 GCA_026785985.1 Rudanella sp.
AATTAACGGGGGTTTTGGTTTGGTGCTCGACGGAACCGAAGAAGCCGACCGCAAACTTGAATCCATGTTGTTTTTCGATGTGAACAACGGGATTGCCCGCCGGAGTTGGGCGCGCAACAAAGAAGCCCGGTTCGCCATTGAACGGGAACTTGCCCGCAGCCCCAACCTCCGCGTAACCCTCCCCAATTTGGTGGATGATGCGTTGCTGGATCAGTTATTTTGAGACCCAAAGATGAAATACTATAAATTCCATTCGTTGCTGGTGCAGGCTGGCTGGTTGAGTCCGGCTTATGTGGGTGTTGACAATCAGGGCGTTATTCAGTACCTGGCCACGGAAGTACCTGCCCTGCCAGACCTCCTCATCGAGCCGGTGAATGGTGCGGCACTCCCCGGTTTCCAGAATGCCCATTCCCATGCGTTCCAGTATGGCATGGCCGCTATGGCCGAGCAACACGCCGAAGGAGCGTCCGACGATTTCTGGAGTTGGCGGGAAGCCATGTATGCCTGTGCCGAACGCTTCGACCCGGAGCAGATGGAGCAGGTCGCCACCACGCTCTACCGGCATTTGTTGCGGAATGGCTACACCTCGGTAGCCGAATTTCATTACCTGCACCACGACCCGCAGGGCAAGCCCTACGACAACCGGGCCGAAATGGGCGAACGCCTGGTGGCGGCCGCTAAAACGGCGGGCATCAAAATCACCCTCGTGCCGGTATTTTACCAGAAAGGTGATTTTGGTCAACCTCCGCAACCCCGGCAACGACGCTTTATTTCGCCTACACCCGATGCTTATTTTCAGTTGTTGGCCAGCAGCCGAAAAGCCGTTTCGTGCTACAACCGCGCCCGCCTGGGATTTGGGGTTCATTCACTTAGAGCCGTTGATGCACAAGCCATTATAACCACCTATGAGCAAGGCCCAACCGATTTGCCGGTTCATCTTCATGCCGCCGAACAATTGCCGGAGGTGGCCCGTTGCCTCGCCCATTTGGGCAAAAGACCTATTGAATGGCTGCTTGAAAACCTCCCGCTGAACGACCGTTTTCACCTCGTTCACTGCACCCACATGACTCCCGACGAAACGGCGAAACTGGCGCAATCGGGGGCTAACGTGGTGCTTTGCCCCGGCACCGAAGCCAACCTCGGCGACGGTATTTTTCCGCTCGCTGAGTATGCCCGACACGGCGGCAACTGGTCTATCGGCACCGATAGCCACATCAGCCTGAACCCTTTAGAAGACCTGCGCTGGCTCGACTATGCCCAACGCCTGATCTCGCACTAGCGCAACACCTTCGCCGACGGAGCCTCGGTACTTCTGCAAAAAACATGCTTATCGGGCCACAAGGCAATGGGGCAGACCGCCAGCGATTATTTTGCCGTTGGCCAAGCCCTCGATGCTGTTGTGTATGATATGACCCAACCGGTATTGGCCCAGGCCGGAACCCAGCATTTGCTCTCCGCCATCGTCTACACCGCCGACTCCTCGGCAGTGCTGGGAACGCTGGTTGATGGAGACTGGTTGTATAAAGCTGAGGGAGTGTAAGAAAGAAAAAATCCCTACAAACTACTGATGATCAGTCTTTTGTAGGGAATAATTGTACCGGGTGCCGGACTCGAACCGGCATGTCCTTGCGAACAATGGTGTTTGAGACCATCGCGTCTACCGGTTCCGCCAACCCGGCAGGTTTGACTCAGTAGTTGTTCTGTTGAACATGGGGCAAAAGTAGAACTTCCGGCTTTTAATTGCAACAACAGCCCCGAAATTTAAAACGGCTTTTAACGACCCCGACCCGTATTGTCCTCAACAGTAGCCATAAGCGGGTACTGATCGAAAATGGATCGGACGATGCCTTTGAAGTAATTGTTCTTGAAATTGGGGTTTCGCATCATCTTGGAAGCATAGCCTTTCCAGATTACCTGATACGTTTCGGCATCAATGAGCGAAATCATCAGCGTGCCTTCGTCGAGGTTATAGTCGATGCGTTTGTAGGTGGCATCATCATCTTCCCGAACCACCCAATCTTTGATAACGGGTTGCTGATAGCCCCGGAAACGGAGGTCAGAACGGAAAATGTTGTATGATACCAGCAGGTTCGGGCTGCGGTTACTCACTTTGTAGCCCCGCGCTTCCATTTGGTGCCGAATGGCATCCTGAATGTCGGAACACAACAGGGTTGAATCGATAAACTCGCATTCGAGAAAATTGAATGATGAATAATTTTTGAAATGACCTTCATAGCTATAGTCGTGTTCAACGAACAGCTTACCGGGCATACAGCCGACTGAACTCAATCCTACTACGGCTACGATAACAAGAGCGCCAATGATTTTCCGCATGACCTGTGGGGAAGTAAATGTTTAGATAATATTGTCTGAAATTACAAGTGAAATAGAATGTACTGTTTTAACGTAATGTAACCGCCAGTTGTTTGGAAACCAAGTGCATAACGCCAAATTACCAAAAATAATCTATCCCTGATAATAAAATAAGCCCTGTTTCATTTCCGATTTACTAACTGGTATATCAAAGGCACAACTTCCGGAGCCATTAAGTAGTGCCATCAGCACTTGACCACCCCTGTTTTTTTTGTCCTGAAGTGTCAGAGCCAGTACCGGTTCCACGTCTTCGTCTCTTAGTCGCGCTTTGCCATATACGGCAAACACGTATTCTTCGATTTCGGTCAGCAACGATTCGGCAATCATTTCTTTTTTGAACGCGATATAGGCTTCGGCAATCATCCCGGCGGCAATCGCTTCGCCGTGCAACAACCGCCGACGGGCATCCGTCAAAAAGTGCGTTTCGATGGCGTGACCCAGCGTGTGACCGAAGTTCAAAATTTTCCGAAGCCCTTTTTCGGTTGGATCTTCTGCCACAATCCGTTGTTTTATGGCAACTGAATGGGCCACTAATTCGGGCCAGTTTTGCTCGTTCAATTCTAACCGGCGGATGGTGTTCCACTGATCGACATCGGCAATGAGACAGTGCTTGATTACCTCCGCAAAACCCGACCGCAATTCATTATACGGCAGAGTTTGCAGAAAGGTTGCGTCGATCAGTACGGCATCGGGCAGTTTAAATACGCCAATATGGTTTTTCAGCCCCTGAAAATCAATGCCGAGTTTGCCACCCACGCTGGCATCGACCTGGGCCAGTAAGGTTGTTGGAATCTGCGCAAAGGCAATACCCCGTTTGTAGGTGGCCGCGCAAAAACCACCCATATCGCCAATAACGCCCCCACCCAGATTAAGCACCAGCGCGTGCCGGTCGAAGTTGGCGCGGGTGAGGGCATCCCAAATGGTTTGGCAGGTAGCCAGG
>JAJAYX010000269.1 GCA_026785985.1 Rudanella sp.
GAATCTACCTCACCAATCTGACCACCAATACCTCCACCCTGTTCGCAACGCTGAATGCCGGATCTGACCCCCACACCAGTCTGCCAGCGTCGGTAAGTGCCTCTAACCGCGATGCCGGGGCATTCGATGCCGTTGGCAAAACAGGTTTGGGCGATATTGAGATTTCCGACGATGGCCGGATGCTCTATGTGGTGAACCTTTTCGACCGGCGCATTTACCTGATTCCACTGCTTTCTAACCCACCTGCGGGGGCGGATCCGTTCAACTTCCTCGCCCCCGGCACCATCACCTCCGTGGCGATTCCCAAGCCCGGCTGCCCCAACCAAACCTACCGTCCGTTCGCGCTGAAAGTGTCGAGGGGGAAACTCTTCGTGGGCATGGTATGCAGTAACGAAGGGTTGGCAGTAGGGCAAAATCCGCTTGTGGTGCCAGCAGCGGGCAATGCCTCTGTCTATGCGTTTGACGTGACTCCCCTGACGAATACCCTAAGCGCGTCGGTAACACAAGTGCTGAATTTCCCGCTTACGTATGCCAAAGGAGCGGCCTCAGACGGGGTGAATGCCTTGAAAAAATGGTATGCCTGGGGCAGTAATTTCTATAACGCCCCCTATAACGAACCAACCGGCCAAAGCAACGACATCAGCTACCCCCAGCCCTGGCTCACCGATATTGAGTTCGATGTGGATGGCACCATGATTCTGGGTCTGCGCGACCGTTTTGGCGATCAAACCGGCTACCTGAACGACGGACCAGACCCCGCCGATACCAAAATGTACTCAGGGCTGGCGGCTGGCGATCTGTTGCGGGCGGGTGCCTGTGGCCCCAACGGAACCTACGTACTCGAAGCCGGTGGTTCGGTTTGTTCGAGCCTCAGTACGCTGGGCGGACAAAACGTAGAAGGCCCTGGTGGGGGCGAGTTCTACGACGACAATGCTTTTTGCTGCCATAGCGAAACCAGTTACGGCGGGTTGGCTCTGTTGCCAGGCCGGGGCGAGGTGGTGAACGTGTCACTCGATCCGCTGGACCTGAATTCGGCGGGGTTTCGGTTTTTCGATAACCTGACGGGTCAGCAACGACGGTCGCAGGAATACCACCGGAGCGGCACCCAGATTTATCAATCGCAAAATGCCATCACCTTTGGCAAAGCCAACGGCCTGGGCGACGTGGAACTGGATTGCAGCGCGGCCCCCATTCAGATAGGGAACAGGGTCTGGAACGATAGGAACGCCAACGGACGGCAGGATGCCGACGAAACGGGCCTGGCCAGCCTGACACTGGGCCTCTATCAAAATGGTTTTCTGGTGGTTACTACCCAAACCGATGCCGGGGGTGAGTATTATTTCGGGCCCGACAACGTACCGGGTGGCGTTCAGGCATATACTACCTACGAAATCAGAATTAATCTGTCGTCACCCCTGTTGATTGGGCGGTCGGCCTCGGTAGCCAACACTGCTGGCGATGACCTGATTGATTCGGACGGGCAGACAAGCAACGGAAACACCGTGGCCACTGTAATGACAGGTAGCTACGGACAAAATGATTACTCGATTGATTTTGGATTCAATACGTGTCCACCACAGAAATGTGTGCCAATCACCATCACTGTTATTCGGATAGGTGGGCGTGAGCTACCAGCTGGTGTCCGATAAAACAAACCTTATATTTGAGAGAATATGTCGAAGGAAACTCTGGTGACGCTTGTTGCCAGAGTTTTTTGTTTCTGCAAGGTTCATGTACAATCTATTGTATCACAGCGATTTATACAATCACGTTGATCACCCGCTTCATGTCGGTTGTTAGTTTCTGAATAAACTGAAGCTGATCGGCCAGCAACTGCTCATCGGGGGTAACGGGGGCCGTTTCTGTTTCGGGCAGGGTGGTCATGTAGGCTGGCGCGACCTCCTCAACGGATTTTTGTTTGGGCGGGTCAACGTGGGAAAGGGCCTCCTGCAGATGCCCCACCGACCGGCGCAGCGGGCGTAGCAACGGCTCGCCGAGGGCGTGCGTTTGCCGGTGTTGAGCACCCGTGACAATGGTGGCAATGTTCGAGGCAAAAATGTGGTTCAGCACCGCAAACTCCAGCAAATCCTGTTGGTGGCTCTGCTTGCTTTTGGGTTCCGAAAGCATCCGCTCGAAAGCCGCCGACAGGTTGGCCGACTGAACGTATAAATCCTTCCGGGCCAGTTTGTAGTCGGTCACCGATACGGGTTTGCCGCTCAGGCTATCGGCCAGTTTTTGCAGGTACCGGAGATCGGCCCGCAACACATCGCGGAGGTGATTTACCACCTGATCCGACTCCCAACGCGGAAACAATCCATAGCTTGCGGCCAGTGCAATGAGACCCCCTATGATGGTGTCGAGAACCCGCTCCTGAACCACTTCGCGCAGGCCAACACCCATAAAATGCAGCAGAACGAGCACAAACGGCGTAACAAACATCACCATCATGATGTAGTTCCACCGCTGAAAACTGTAGGTGCCGAGCATGAACACCACCATAAACACAAACAAAACGGTCGTGTTCGACACGGTCACGAGCAAAATAACCCCGATGAGGCCGCCCGCCAGTGTGCCCAGCAACCGGTCGGTGTTGCGTTGCCGGGTGAGGGCGTAGGCTGGTTTCAGAATAACGGTGATGGTCAGTAAAATCCAGTAGCTGTGGTACCCACTGCTCCAGAATGTGGCCACCCCATACCCCACCAAACAGGCAATGGCCATACGCAGGGCATACCGGAACGTGGTTGAACTCAGCGAAAGATTGTCGCGCAACTTGCTCAGTTGAATAGGCTGATGCGACACAAACCGGGAGTAATCGAAGGCCGTAGGAAGGGCTTTGTCGGTTGGTTGAGGGTCATTCACCGGCATCCGCACGAGGGTGCTGATCCGTTCGGTGAGTTGGCGAATATTGACCAGAATCCGTTTCAGAACCAGTGGGTTACCCGTTTGCCCGGTGGGGGCAAGACCGTCGACCAGGGCGTTGAAATGAGCCAGATCGGCCGACATCGTGAACGGGTCGGGATGGGTGCCGTTTTCCTGGATCGACAACCCAATGGCATCCAGTTCGTGTACCAGCCGCCGAATAAGCCGGGCCATTTCGTTGAGCAAGCCCGTGTCTCCGAACCGCTGCCGAAGCGCGTGATAATCGTAATACATGGCGGAAATTTGCTCATACAGATCGACTACATCCGAAAACGTTAAGACCAGTGCCCGCCCCTCTGCCGTAGTTTCTTCCACCATCCGGCGACTTTTGAACAGCAGCTCCCGCACCACATCCTGTTTCTCGCTCACTTTCACGTGTTGGGCCACCAACCGGCGGTAATCGTCGTTGAGGTTGGTGCGGCCATCATAAAAATCAGCCTTGATGCGCAGGAAATTGGCAATTTCGTGAATGCACTCGGCCAGTGCCTGTTGCGCCTGCCGGTAGGGCCGGAACTGCCGGAAAGCCAGGCTAATGGCGGTATACCAGAGTCCCCCGGCCAGAATAAGCAGTGCGTGGAACCAGATAGACGTGGCAGGCAGGGGCCGATCCATCGTCAGAATCATGATCAGCATTCCCGCCGACCCCACGGCGGCTGCCCGGTTGCCATAGACGGTAAACAGGGCAAAAAAGAAACTCAGTGCGCCAATTTCAAGGCCCAGTATCCAGGGGTTCGTTCGGGCGTAGCCGGTGAGAATGGCCGTGACAAAAATGAACCCGCAACACACCAGCAGGCCATTGCGCTTATGCACAAGCGGGCCGGGCGAATCGGTGATGCTGGCACACAGGGCACCCAAACCCACCATGAGGCCCCAATCGGGCTGGTTTTGGACCCGGAAAAAGAAGAGCGCGGGCAACAAAATGGCCGCCGTTGTCTGCAACCCATCCGAAAAATAGTGGCTGAATAAAAAGTAGCGGACAGAGCGGAAAAGGTGGGGCATACGGGGGAATGGTAGGCGTATTGATTTAACCCAAAAAAGCAGAGAACCGTTTATGACCGCTTCGGAACTTGACGTTTTCGCTCGTGGTAGATACACTAAACCTGGATTTCTATAAGAGAAAGACCAATTTAAGCAACGAATCAGGCCCATTGAGTCGTATTCGTAACATAAACGGGATGTTGGGCGTTTTCCAGTTAGTTCTATTCCCTACAGTATACCCGTGAGAAAAGCGATTTCGACCATACTGCTTGTTTTGCTGGCAGTCGTGCTTCTTGTGTTCGGCTTTGTCATTGTTGTGGCCACTACACCCATAGGCGAACGATTCGTGACAAGTCAGGTCAATAATTACCTGGCAAAAAAACTCAAATCACCCTTCCGGATTGGGCGAATCAGCTATAAAATTCCCGATTACCTCGAACTGAACGACGTGTTTTTCCAGACTCCACAGGGCGATACACTCCTGATGGGGCAGCGACTGTTTGTGGATCTGGATATGCTCGGTTTGCTCAGTAATCGGGTGGTCATCAACCAGATAGATCTCGAAAAAGTCCGGCTTAATATCACACGCACCCTACCCGATACGGTTTATAACTTCAATTATATTCTGGATGCGTTTGTGCCACCCGGTCAGCCGCAAGCCGTGTCCGCGCCTTTAGATACTACCACGGCCCAGCTGGACATTAATCTGAAAGCCATTTCGTTCAAAGATGTTCGGGTGAAGTACCGCGACGACGTGACCGGGGCTGATGTAAATGCTTACGTGGACACCCTCCGGGCAAATTTCGACAAAACCGATATTGCCAATAACAGCTACCGGCTGCGCGATTTGAGCGTGGATGGTCTCGATGCCCGCGCCCGCATCTACAAAGGCTTGCCCACACCCGACTCGCCCCCCTCGCCCGACACGCTCGACATTGGCCTGGGCAAGTGGAAGCTGAACCGCGCCCGCTGGGATGTTGATTTAGTGGAACAAAAAATGACCACGACCGGGCAGTTACAGTCCCTGGCGATGGACACCGACTACTTTTTCTTCAATAGCGAACGCTTTGGCGTGAAATCACTGGTGCTGGCCGGAGCCAATCTCCGCTACGATGACCTGACGCAACCCAAACA
>JAJAYX010000270.1 GCA_026785985.1 Rudanella sp.
CCCGAACCCGTTGTGGCATAGGTGGTTGAGATATTCAGAACGGTTCCTTTAATCTTGTTTTCGATCCAGTATTTGCCGATGGCCAGCGTGAAATAATAGGTGCCTCGCAACACAATGTCCACCACCGTATCGAACGCTTTGTACGACAACCGCTCGGTGGGGCTGATGAAGTTCCCCGCCGAGTTATTCAACAGACCATCCACCTGCCCGAATTTCGCGACCGTTTGGGCAATCACGTTCTCGATTTCCATCGGGTTCCTAACGTCGCACTGCACCGCCAAAATACTCCCCCCTGTTTCGGCCATCAGTTCGGCGGCTGTTTGGTCGATTACGGCCTGCCGACGGCTACAAATGGTGACGTTGGCACCGAGTTGCAAAAAATAGCGAGTCATCGACTTGCCGAGTCCGGTGCCTCCGCCCGTCACAATGATTGTTTTACCCTTGAGCGCATCGTCGCGCAGCATTCCTCCTGTGGTCATGTAGTTAGTTTATTGAGTGTAAAGCGATTAGGTAAATGAATACTGTTTGTTGAACCAGGCCAAATATGCGTCTATTTGGCCAGTGAGATAATAGGGCAAGTTAAGCAGATGAAATTCTTTTCCATTGGGTGTTTTCAGCGAATCAATACTCAGTATACCGCCATAAATCCGCACGGCTATCTGTAGCGGTGAACTATCCATAAAAAGGTGCAACGACCGTAACCGACCCGTAGCCCCCGATTTCACTTCAATTGGGACAATATTCCCATCGAAAACATAGATGTAATCCACTTCGGCAGTAGTGTCTTTTTTCTCTCGAGTCCAGAAATTCAGTTCACTGAGTATATTGTATTGGGCAGCCAATAGTTCCTGCCCCACGATATGTTCGGCTACTTTTCCCTGATAAACAAGGTCTAAGGAGGGTGTTCCGATGATTTCTTTTTGAATACCAGCCAGATGATTCATCAAGCCGGTATCCAGTAATTGCAGTCGGGGCGATTTTTTTCTATCAGGGAACAGGGGCAACGAAGTCCCCATACATGGATAAACCAGATACAGCAAAAGAGCTTTTTCAATCGTTCGGATGGCTTCCCCCACCTCTCGGCTCCCGTAATTAGACTGTCCGAAATTCTGAAATTTGATACGATTCCCCGCTTCAACAGACATACTTCTGATTACGTGGCGGATAACCTGCACCATCGTACTGTTGCGTGCGTATTTCTCCACGTCATTCATATACGACACCAATAGCGACTCATAAATTGGCTGCAACGCGGTTAGATTACGATTATCGATGTAATGCTTTACCACTTCGGGCATACCGCCGATAAGCGTGTACGTATGGAAAAGTTGTATCAATTTTTCGTGAGCAAACTCGGCAATCGGCACGGTATTGTACTGTTGCAAAGCCGATTTCTCGCCCATAGCCTCCAAAAATTCATTGAATGCCATAGGCCGCACTACCTTGTATTCAACCCGGCCCACAGGCATTGTTATGTTCTCAGTAAGGACAGCTTCGAGCAACGAACCAGCCGCTATGACGTGGAAGTCAGGGAAGTCTTCAAAAAAATACCGGAGCAGGTTAATTGCCTGGGGAATCTCCTGAATTTCATCAATAAAAATCAGGGTATTCGATTGTTGAATATCCTTATCTTTAAGGAAGAAAATGGCTTCCACAAGGGTAGAAAACCGGGTATAGTTCTGAAAAATAACCGCATCTTCTTTTCGTTCGAGGTTTAGGTAAATATATTGCTGGTATTGACGAGCAAACTCATGAACCACAGTAGTTTTACCAACTTGTCTTGCTCCCCTGATTAACAGAGGCTTACGAGTTGAAGAAGCCCGCCATTTATGCAATTCATGAAGGATGTTACGAGGGTACATAGCATGACTTTACAGATATTAGGGGCAAAAATAACCAAAATTTGTAACAAAGCGATACCATATTTTAGCTATTTCTGTAACAAAACGCGACTATGTGTTATAGGCCAGGTAACAAAACGACAGAAAATCGAGTGGCTTTTCAAACCTTTCAACGGCTCAGAAACTGCCGCATCACGGCCAGCACCGAGTCTATTTCATTGTCGGTGTTGTAATAGTGGGGTGAAAACCGCACAGCCCACGTTACGCCTTTCCGCTCCCAGTCGATGAGGGCGAAGTTAGTGTAACTCATCGAGAAATTAATTTGATTCTGTTTCAGAGTGGTCATTACGGCCTGCGGTGTTTCGTGATCAGGCAGGGTGAACAGCAGCAAACTGGCGAGCTTGTCGCCTTCGTCTAAAAGCCGCAAACCGGGCAATTTGGCTAAACCCGCCCGGAGCCGTTCGCGCAGGTGCTGGTTGCGGGCCTGAATGGTGTCTAATCCCACTTTGTTAGCGTGCCGGATGGCTTCGGCCAGGCCCAATTGTAGGGCCGGTGCCGATTCCCACTGCTCAAATCGCCGGGCTGTTGGTTGGGGCGTGTAAGTGTCAATGGTAGTCCAGTCGGCCCCGTGCATGTCAATAAAAAGCGGTTCCAGACCGGCTTCCAAAACCCGATCCGACACATACAGAAAACCCGTTCCGCGCGGGCCACGCAGGAATTTTCGGCCCGTGGCGCACAAAAAGTCGGCCCCAATTGCCACTGCATCCACCGGCATCTGCCCCACCGACTGGCACGCATCGACTAAATACCAGGCATCGATTTCGCGCGCCACCGGCCCAAAGGCCTCCACGGGCTGAATGCGCCCCGCGTTGGTTGGCACGTGCGTTACCGCCAGCAAAACGGGGCGCAGTTGCCGGGCCAATTCGATGAAATGGTCGGGATCAACGCCCCCGCCCGGCAGGTCGTTGGCGCGTTCAAGCCGGATACCGAATCGTTTTTGCAGGGACAGGAACGCCGTTTGGTTCGAGATATAATCGTCGTTGGTAGTCAATATCACATCGCCGGGCCGGAACGGAATGGCCGATAACGCACGGGCATAGGCATCGGTCGAGCTATAGC
>JAJAYX010000271.1 GCA_026785985.1 Rudanella sp.
ATCGAGTAGTGCGTGTCGCCCCCACCCGCCGGAGCTGCATAGGCCCAGATCACGGACACTTTTGCATGAACACCCCGCAACTGGTAGTTGATTTCGCCGTTCGAGAACACCCGCAACACGCTATCTTTCACACCATCCGGGCCGCGTTCGGCTTTTTTCAGATAATCGGGGAAGGCGGGTAGTTTCGTGATGGCTTTGAACTGGCTCAGGTTCATGTCGGTAGTCCAGCGACGGGCCGATATCAGGCGAATATCTCTCTTGTAATCAATGACTTGTTCGGGAAAACATTCCCACTGCACGAGGTCAACTAAGTGGGTGGTCACGTCCACGATCCCCTCGCCCTGTTGGGCTACGTCCATGAACCAGGCTGGGCGCGTGAGAATACTGCCCGACACGTTTTTGTAGAAATGGTGAACGCTCTCTTTAGTTACGGCGGGTTTATCGGGGGTGCCTTTTTCAAGGGTTCCAAACAGGGCAGACTGTTTCGAAAAAGCCCGTTGCAGCATGGTCGAAATCTCGAACCGCTCGGTCATAATGTCGTAAAGCAGCACCTTGTTCCGGGCTGCCGTACCGAATGACTCCTGCAGCTTCCCAAACTCCGAGCCATTGATAACCATCGGTTTATCAGCCAGCACGTTGAAACCCGCGCCCACCGCCTGCCTGACATAATCGGTTTTCAGCCGGTTGTTCCCCGACATAACCACCACATTTTGAACTTTTCCAGCCGACGGGTTATCAGCAATCATTTTGGCCATAAAATCGGGGCCGCGATAGACTTCTTCCTGCCAGCGCGTCGGGTTTTCGGGCCGGTCGTTATAACCTTTAATCCGGTCGAGGTGCATTTTTAAATCAGGGCCATCGGGTGCATATACATGCACGACGGGATCAACCCCTTCGTACATCGACTTCTGCACCAGGGCAGCGTGGAAATGGCCGGGGTCAAGGGTAATAAGCCGAATGGAGTCCGTAGCGGGCATTGGCAGTTGAAAAGCAAGCAGGAAGGCCGCCCCAAACAGAGCGACCGTGGGCATTTGTGGTTTCATAGTGTTTTGTACAGGCTACCCTTTCCGCTTCAGCGAGGCTGTTGTGGCAATGGCGTAGGCTTTTCGTTGGGGCCGCGACAGGAGTTTGTCGGCTTCGGGGTCGTTCACGAATCGCTCTTTTTCGGGGTTCCAGAACAGTTTTCGGTTCAGTTTCATGGCTGCGTGGTGCAACAAACAAGCCGAACAAGAGCGGTGTCCAATCTCGACGGGAGCAATGGGTTCTTTGCGACTTACAATACTTTCCAGCCAGTTGCCGTGGTGTTCTTTGGTCACGGGCAGGTGGATTTCAGCAGGGCCAATTTCCGAGGTAATCAGTTTGGGATCGCTGGCATCGAGGGCTTTGGCTGCATTTCGTTTCTCGACGGGGTCGCTGGCCGTAACCGCCATATCGCCCCGCGACACAAAAATCCAGCCCTTGGTGCCTTCAAATTTGATTCCATTGGGGATCTCGTTGCTGACCACCATTTTAACTCCATTTTTGTAGAGAGCTTCGGTGCGGAAAATGCCATGAACATCCCATAAACCGCTTTTTGGAAAGTCGGCTTTACCCCAAATTTCCAGCGGGCCAGTGTGTTCGGTGTCCATCGCCCAGTGCGCACAGTCGATGTGGTGCGCACCCCAGCCGGTGATCATACCCGCGCCAAACTGCTCGCAGCGCAACCAGCCGGGCCGGTCGTAGCCCACAGTTGGGTGAACCCGTTTTTCGGTGTAATACACATCGGGCGTGGTGCCGAGCCACATATCGTAGTTCAGGTTTTTTGGGATGGGCATTTGCGGTTCTTCGTCGCCACCGGGGTCGCCGGGCAGGCCCACATACACCGTTTTCAGATCACCGATCCGGCCATTACGCACCAGTTCGGCGGCATACCGAAACTGTTTCGTCGACCGTTGCTGACTGCCTACCTGCACAATCCGACCCGAACGTTTCACGGCATCGGCCATCATCCGCCCCTCCGAAATAGTGAGCGAAGCCGGTTTTTGCATGTAAACATCCTTACCCGCTTCCACGGCATGAATCACAATCGGCGCGTGCCAATGGTCGGGTGTGCTGACCAGAACCGCGTCGATGTCTTTGTTCAGGAGCAGTTCGCGGTAGTCGGTATAGACCTTCACGCCATCGTAATCGTTGCCAGTCTTCTTGGTATAGTACTTGTTAACCAGGTCTTTCGTGTCGTTGGCGCGGTTGCTGTCGAGGTCGCAAACGGCCATCACAAGGGCATTGTCGTATTGCCAAACACCGGGCAAATCGTGCGTCCGCGAAATGCGGCCCGTGCCAATGGCCCCGATGTTAATGCGGTTACTCGGCGCGTTTTTACCGAATACCGAAGCTGGCACAATGGTCGGGAAACCCGCGATGACTGCCGTTGCCTTAACGGACAAGTCGAGAAAATTGCGACGGGAGAGAGTTGGGGTTGTCATAGTCTATCAGGCCGTCTTTTCAGACAGATCAATCGTTTTGAATGTAGGAACTAACAGGTGCATCACACCCCAGGCAGTCAGGTAAGCCAAACCGCAGATAATGAACATGATATAGTAGCCCGTCTCGATGTGGCCCAGTGACTTGTAATGGTCGAACAGGCGACCGGCTAAGCGCGCAATCAGAATACCACCCACAGCACCAGCCAACCCGCCAATACCCGATACGGAGGCCACAGTCCGGCGCGGAAACATATCCGACACCGTCGTGAAAATATTGGCACTCCAGGCCTGGTGAGCCGAGGCAGCAAAGCCAATGATGAGAACAGCGAACCAGATATTCATGCTGCCCAGCCACTGCGCAAACACTACCGGCAATGCACACAGGGCGTAGATGAACATAGATGTTTTCCGTGCCTGGAAAATCGACATTCCTTTCCGGGTCAGGTTCAGCGGCAACCAGCCACCGAACACGCTGCCAACGCTGGCAATGGTATAAACAAGAGCCACCGGAAGAGCCGCTGCCGTACCCTGAAGGCCATATTGCGCTTTCAGGAAGGCAGGCAACCAGAACAGGTAAAACCACCAGATCGGGTCTGTAAGCAGTTTGCCGAAGAAGAATGCCCAGGTTTGACGGTATGTCAAGAGTTTAAACCAGGAGATTTTTAAGGACCCGGCGGCTGCGGCTTCTTCGGTCCTCTCGTCCACATCGCTATTGATGTAGGCCAGTTCGCTTGCCGAAACGCTCTTGTGATCGGCGGGTTTTTTGTAGATTGCCCACCAGAGCACTAACCAGATAAAGCCCGTTGCGCCCGTAATGATAAACGCCCACTCCCAGCCGTAGGTAGCTGTGATGAAGGGAACCGTGAGCGGTGCCACGATGGCCCCGATGTTTGTTCCTGAATTGAAAATACCTGTAGCCAATGCCCGCTCTTTTTTGGGAAACCATTCGGCAACGGTTTTGATGGCCGCCGGAAAGTTACCAGCCTCGCTCAGGCCCAGCCCCGCGCGGGCAATCCCAAACCCAAACGTGGTTTTGACAAACCCGGTGGCTATGCCCACGATACTCCACATCGTGATCGACAGGGCGTATCCTATTTTCGTACCAACCTTATCAATTATGCTGCCAATGCCCAGCATACCAATGGCATAGGCCGCCTGAAAAACCATCACCAGATTGGAATAGTCCGTCTCCGACCAATTGAACTGTTTTTCGAGCGTTGGCTTCAGCAGGCTGATAACCACCCGGTCAAGATAGTTGATGGTGGTGGCAAAAAACAGTAACGCGACAATTACCCAGCGGTAATTGGTTTGTTTCTGATTGACATCCAGCGCGGTAGGTATTGATTCAGTATTTGGCATACACGATAGAGAAAAAGCCGATTGATTTCTACCCGCTTATTGACCTCAGTTAACACGGGTTCATGTCCATCCTTCGGCCCGGCAAATGCCCAGTTCAAGGCCCCGTAACTCGGCCAGCCCCCGCATCCGGCCAATGCACGAATAGCCGGGATTGGTAGTCTTGTGCAAATCGTCGAGCATTTGATGACCGTGGTCGGGCCGAAACGGTATGGGGTAAGATACCTGCTGTTGAGTGGCCAGAATTTCGCGCATTACGGCGTACATATCCACGTCGCC
>JAJAYX010000272.1 GCA_026785985.1 Rudanella sp.
ATATATCGGTCTGGTCTCATGCCACAAAGATACACCCAAAAAGTAAATCTAAATAATTAGGTGCGGGTACTTACCGAATAATACTAAACAACCGTCCCCAGCGGATTTTATTCCAGAACGATTCGGGGTTGGGGTCGATGGACATCCAGACGAATACGGCCTTGCCAACGATATGGTCGGCGGGAACGAAGCCCCAAAAACGTGAGTCGTAGGAGTTGTGTCGGTTGTCGCCCATCATAAAATAATAGTCCTGCTTGAAAGTGTATGACGTGATCGCTTTCCCATTCACCGTGACACTGTTGGCCGTTAGTTCCACCTTGCCATTGTCTTCGTAGCGTTGAATCACGGGGCCATAAAACGCAATCCTTTGGGGGGTCAACTCAATCGTCTGGCCTTTTTTCGGCACCTGCAACGGCCCAAAGAAATCGCGGTTCCACTTGGTTTGATCGCCACCATACATGCCTAATGGAATGCCCTGCTGATCAACTAATTTGGTGACCGATTTTACGCCATCAACGGTCTTAAAACGTTCGGCAATCGCGTCTGTGGCCGTTATCTTGTAGCCAACAAATGCATTCTGCTTAGTCGAGTCGCTGAGTTGCATCCAGGGCTGAAAGTTATGGGTCGGCTGGTTTGGGTCACGGTAATCATTCACCAAACCAAATTTGCGGAAGTATTTGTCTTCCCAACTCTGGTCGCTGGTGGTCACGATGTACTCATGCTCTGCTTCTGGCGGAGTTGGCATAGCAACAGGTTTACTGAATACCTCCTGATTACTCACTACCCGGGTTGAGTTTTCGCCAACGTTTGAACTGGTCACGGTAACCTTGCCATTCAGGAACACTTCCTGATTGCGAATCTCCAACACGTCGCCGGGAATACCAATGCACCGCTTGATGTAGTTGGTACGGAGGTCAGCCGGGTATTGGTCTTCGATAGGGTAGTTGAACACGACCACATCGCCATTTTGCACACTCGTGAAACCCGGCAGCCGGTATGAGGGTAATTGAATGGCATCGCTGTAGGACGGAATATCGGTTCCCCAGATTTTCTGGTGCGTCAGCGGCACCTGCAACGGTGTACGGGGAGTCCGGGTGCCATAGTGCAGCTTGCTCACGAACAGAAAATCACCCACTAACAGGCTGTTTTCCATTGATGGCGTGGGAATGGTGAAAGCCTCCATAAACAGCCACCGAATGAGGGTTGCAGCCACAACGGCGAACAAAACTGAGTCGAACCACTCGCGGAGTGCCGACTTTTTGGGTTTTTCTTTTGTAGCGGGTTTTTGCTCCGTTATTGCCATTTTCTTATCCTAATAAATCATCCATACCAAATACGCCTTCTTTACCAACGATCCACTCGGCGGCAATCACGGCCCCGAGGGCAAATCCCTGCCGACTGTGGGCCACGTGGCTAATCTCAATCCGGTCAACGTCCGACTCATACCGAATCGTATGGATGCCCGGCACTATTCCTTCCCGCAGCGACTCGATGATCACTGCATCGTTGGCCTCCGCTTCATTATCGGCGCGTTCCTGCCAGCGGGTTTTGCCAGGCAGATGGCCCATAATTCCTTCGGCAAGCGTGATAGCCGTGCCACTGGGCGAGTCTTTTTTTTCGGTGTGGTGAATCTCCGTCATCGACACATGATACGACGGATACTGGTGCATAAACTGAGCCAGCGTTTTGTTCAGCCGGAAAAACAAATTCACGCCAATGCTGTAGTTCGACGCATAGAAAAAGGCTCCCTTGCGCTCCAGACACTGTTTTTCGATGTCCGGGCGGTGGCTCAACCAGCCTGTTGTGCCACAAACCACCGGCCAGCCATGTTCTAAACAATGGGTCAGGTTATTCACCACCGAATCAGGGGTACTAAACTCGATCACCGCATCGACCGACCCTGGCCCATTAGCCAATTGGTCGAGTTCATGGCGATTATTAATGTCAATTCGGCCCACGATCTGATGGCCCCGCTCCTCAGCAATTTGCTCGATGGTGCGGCCCATTTTCCCGTAACCAAGTAAGAGAATGTTCATTGAGAATATTCATTTCTTAAAGTTAAACGTCAACCTGACACCTGGCACGGAGGTTCCCGTGATGGTTGGGTGCAGGTTTGGTTGTACGCGCAGGCTTATGTCGTCGGACAGGTCGAAGGTTTTCAGGTGGGCCGTCACGTTGGCTTCCACGGCGTTGAGTGCCCAGATGGCCAGGGTCAGAATCACATTCAGGTCGCGGTAGCCCCGGAACTGGCTGGTTGCCTGTTTCAGTTGTGCAACCCCTAATTGTTGCTCCGACTTGCGGCCCCGGATATAAACCGAAGCCGTGCCGTTTCCTTTTCCTTTCGTGTTATCGTTATAGGCAACCCGATAGGCGTTTTCGTATTTGAGGTACTGCTTATTGTTGTCAATCAGGAAATAGATCGATGCACCCAGACCCGCATAGACAAACGGGATTTTCCAGTAATCACCCACATAAGCCTGCCCTAAACCGGGCAAAATCAACGATTTGATGGTGGCCTTGCGGGGAATAATGGTTCGGCGGACGACCTCCTGTTTTTTGGTCAGTGGAGTGGCTCCGAGGCTGTCGATAGCTGAATTGTCAACAGTCAATACAGAGTTTCCTACGCGGACACTGTCGGCTGCAGGAGCCGAATTGACGGTGGGGCGCAGGGTATCGGGAACAGCCGGGACTGTTTGGCCTAACGCCAACTGACTGGCCATAAATCCGCTCAACAGTGTCAGCTTTAGCAACAACTTCATTCCTACCGCTTTCATCAACAGGTGGTTACGACGCACTGGAATTTAGAACAAGGAGAATCTTATCTAGCTCCTCCTGAGACGTAAACGGAATTTTGATCTCGCCCCGGTGCTTTTCATCGGCTTTGATCGACACTTTTGTGCCAAACATCGAAGATAACCGGAACTGCAAACTTCGAATCTCCTGCCTGGGCAGGGTCACCTTCCGGGCAGCCATCGAATCATCTTCGTCGCCGAGGTTGCGCACGGCTTCTTCCACTTTGCGCACCGACCAGTCTTCGTCCACGATCTTTTTGAACAATTTGATC
>JAJAYX010000273.1 GCA_026785985.1 Rudanella sp.
TACCAGTGTAGGGAGTTGCAATCACTTGCGTGTAAAAAGCAGCTTCCAACTGTTCCAGCGCGTAAGCATAATTCAGAATGCCTACATCACCCGTACCCAGATCCACCGTGGTTACACCCGTACCGGGTAGGGGCGTGGTCATTGAGTCCTTATCAACACAGGACTGAATCAATAGTGCTCCTGTGGCAACACCTGCATACCGCAGAAATAATCGCCGATCTGCCGACTGAACAGGTCGGTCTTTTGTTGTGTTTTCCATACCGTTTTTACTGTGAAAAATAGTTGCGAATCTACTCGCACGCTTTTGTCTGAGGCAGCGTCCTTGCTCATAAATACGCAACCCGTTCGTTCGTGGATTGCTTTTTTATAAACTGAATGCGTCACTTATTGAAAAAACAACTATAAATCAGCCCGGTATGGTTATAAAACAAATCGTGCGGGACAGTCCCTATTCTTCATCATCCTGAAATGCCCGATAGGCCCGCTGCAACTCATCGAACGTTTTTTGGTTGCCCTGCTCATGGGCCAATTGCAGGCCAAAATCATAATACATAGCGGCTTTGCCTCGGTCGCCGAGGTCGGCATAGAGTTGGGCGACATGGTAGTAGGTTGGCAAATATTGCGGATGCTCTGTCAGGAGTTTTTCGAAATAATGCTGTGCCTGACCGGGGTTCTCCGTTAGGTATTCCATCGCCAGCGCGTAAACATTAAAAGGCTCGCCGGGTTCATCCTGTACGAATTGAAGCAATTGTTGGACTCGTTCGTTATTCATGGAGCGTAAAAAATTAGTATGCGTGCATACTGTTTTTAAAATCGGTTGTAATTTAGCCGCAAAATTAAGCATCACTAGCCATTTGGCTTCGCGGTTAATAGCCATTGGATTAAACAACCGATGGCCAGTGATCACTACCAACAACTAACCACTTATAAATCATGAAAATCTTAGTGTGCGTGACGAGCGTGCCCGACACGACGACCAGGATTACCTTCACTGATAACAACACGAAGCTCAATAAAGCGGGTGTTCAGTTTATTACCGGACCCTACGACGACTACGCTCTGGCGCGGGCCGTTGAACTCAAGGAGCAATCGGGAGCAACCGTTACCGTGTTGACAGTGGGCGAGGTCGATGCCGAGCCGGTAATCCGTAAGTGTCTGGCCATTGGTGCCGACGATGCCATCCGGGTCAATGCCGACCCTGCTGATGCGTATTTCGTGGCCGGGCAAATTGCCGCTATCGCCAAAGAAAACAAGTACGACCTGATTCTGATGGGCCGTGAGTCGATCGATTACAACGGCGGTCAGGTTCACGGCATCGTGGCCGAAATGCTGGGAATTCCCTCGATTTCGCCGGTGATGAAACTCGACATTTCGGGCAGCACCGCCAGAATGACCCGCGAAATCGAAGGCGGCAAAGAAGACCTCGAAGCCAACCTACCGTTGGTGTTGGGTTGCCAGGAGCCAATTGCCGAGTGGAAAATTCCGAACATGCGCGGCATCATGTCGGCCCGAACCAAGCCCCTCAAGGTGGTGCAGCCAACGGGTAACGATACCCTCACAACGGTTGCCAGCTACGAACTGCCAGCCCCACGCGGTGCGGTCAAAATGATCCCCGCCGATCAGGCAGAAACCCTTATTCAACTGCTCCGCACGGAAGCGAAAGTCATCTAAACTAGCGAACAGTGAACAGTGAGCAGCCAGCAGTTTTTATTGTGCTGATTGTTCGTCAACTGTTGGCTGTTGGCTGATAACTATCAACTGAAACTATGTCTGTCCTCATTTTTGTCGAATTAGACGAAGGTAAAATCAAGAAATCCTCACAGGAGGCCATTTTCTACGGTGCAAAAGTTGCCGAGACGATGGGAACGTCGGCAACCGCTGTGGTGGCCGGACAAGCCGATCAAAGCGAACTGGCTGCGGCCGGACGTTTTGGGGCCACAAAAGTGCTTCATGCCGCCGACGGCAAGCTGAACGAACCCAACGGTATGGCCTATGCCTCGGTGGTGGCCGCTGCCGCCCAACAGGAGGGCGCGTCGGTGGTGGTGCTGGCAAAATCGTCGTTGGCCGATGCAATGGCAGCCCGGTTAGCCGGTAAGCTCAAAGCAGGTTTGGCAGCCAATGCGATCGAATTGCCCGACCTGTCGGACGGTTTTCAGGTCAAAACGAGCATTTATACCGGAAAGGCGTTTGCTTACACGAACCTGACCGCCGATACCAAAATTCTGGCGATCAAAAAGAACACCATCGAGACCGAAGAAACCGACGCAACGGCAACAGTCGAAGCGTTCAGCCCGGCCCTCAACGACGGTGATTTCGGATTGAAGGTAACCAATACCGAAAAAGCCACCGGCGATGTGCTGTTGCCCGAAGCGGACCTTGTTGTATCGGCCGGGCGCGGCTTGAAAGGGCCGGAGAATTGGGGCATCGTGGAAGATTTGGCAAAGGCATTACACGCGGCCACTGCCTGTTCGAAGCCCGTGTCGGATTTGGATTGGCGGCCTCACCACGAACACGTGGGCCAAACGGGTATCAAAGTAAGCCCGAACCTGTATATCGCGGCTGGTATTTCGGGAGCCATTCAGCATTTGGCGGGAGTCAACTCGTCTAAAGTGATTGTGGTGATCAACAAAGACCCGGAAGCACCGTTCTTTAAATCAGCCGATTATGGTATCGTCGGCGACGTGTTCGACGTGTTGCCCCGGCTCACAAAAGCAGTTCAGGCGTTGTAGGACAATGTCTTTTCTCTCGAAATCCTGCCAGAGGACAAACCCCACTGGCAGGGTTTCTGGTATTTAATCAGCAAGATTTTTGACAAATAAAGGCAACGAACTGCACACCTGTTAGTATCACTCGGTGAAGGAATACCGGAAAAGCCGGATCAACGACTCTGAGATGGAGTTAGCGGGCCGTAAAGCTGTTGGTGAAGATTAAATAACAAAGACCGAACAGGTCAGTGAACGTGTCAGTCATCCGGGAGATGTACAGACACGTTCACCAGCCCCCGTTCAGTCCTTGTTATTTCTGTGAACTCCTGCCCCTTTATTGTAGTTATTCATAAAGACTCAGCGACACCGTTGGGGGCTGGTTTTCAGTTATCTGCTTTGGGTAATTGATATTTACTGAAACCAGACGACTGCAAACGGGAACAGTTTTGCTATTTTCGCGCCGTGGAAAAAATCAAGTTAGAGATATTGGGATTATCACCCAGCCAGTCGCAGTCGGGTTCGTTTGCGCTGGTATTGGGCGAGGAATACGGGAACCGCCGGTTACCCATCATCATTGGTATGTTCGAGGCACAGGCGATTGCTATCGAAATTGAGAAGATTGTGCCCAACCGGCCCATGACTCATGATCTCTTCAAGCAATTTGCCGAGAAGTTTAAGTTTACTGTTCGTGAGATCGTGATTTCTGACTTGCGCGAGGGTATCTTTTTCGCACGCGTTATTTGTTTCGATGGTGTTCGGGAAACAGTGGTGGATGCCCGCCCGTCGGATGCCATTGCCATTGGGATTCGGTTCAATGTGCCCATTTTCACCTACGAAGCCGTATTGTCGGAAGCCGGAATAACTACGAGCCCCACCGATGAAGATGAGGATCAGCAGGAAGTGGTGGAGAAAACTACCCGGCAACCCCGCGCTTTTGGGGAGCAACTTAAAGATATGACCGCCGACGAGCTACAAAAAATGCTCGAAGAAGCTCTGGGTAACGAAGAATACGAACGAGCCGCCAAAATTCGCGACGAAATCAGCAAACGAAACTAGTGAATTTCAGACCGTTCCGACAACTAAAGGCCTTCCAAACGGGGGGCCTTTTTTTTGGCATAATAATTGACATACATACGTTTGAGACCCAATTTACGTTGTTTATCCGGTCAGCTTCGTTTTTACATTCAGCATCATTCCAAATAAAACCATGAAACTTAATTTTCTTTACTTCGCATTACTTCTTGGTGTATTGGCCTCCTGCAAACAATCGGGTGGCGCAGATGACGTTGTCATTGATCCCCGCGATCAGTATGTGGGCACGTATCAGGGGGGCTACAGTGGTCAAATCACAACCGGCTCTTTTGTGTCTTCTATTTTCTCTGGTTCCGCCGTTATTACGGTA
>JAJAYX010000274.1 GCA_026785985.1 Rudanella sp.
AGCACCGCGCGACGCATATGACGATCAACCTGTACGAGCTGCGCGAGGACGCGCGCCGGCGGGCCACCATCAACCGGCTCCATCAGGAAAACAACCTGTCGGCATCGGGAGTAGGGCAAATGGAGGCCGCTTTCGACGTGGAACTTAAGCTGAAAAACGGTGAACGCTACTGGATTCAGATTCCGCAAAGTGCTTATGACGCGCTCATTTCGTAAACGCATTACCCAACCGATTCGTCGGACCGCCCATATGATTCGATTGATTTATATCGGCATTATCGCCGGACTCCTCTCAGTATCGGCCAACGCTCAGTCGAGCAAGGTTGAAGCTCCCCGCCCGGAAATTGGCCGGTACTGCAAAGTGTACCGGGCGGGCGAGGGCCTGAAAGTGTTGCTGTTGCGGGTTGGCCCCGAAAGCAAAAACGAGTCTATCGTGGCTCTCGACGGGTTCGACCACCCGTGGGACGGTAAGTTGTTCAAAGCCAGCGTGGTGAAAGCCGACGGTCGGCAGGAGTTCACGATTCAGAACAACGGTCGGCCCTTCGTGATCCTGGTTTTCCGCGAACGCTACGGGCAGTCCACGCTTTTTGTTCCCAAGTACGGCACCGAGGAAACCGAGCGGCCTCTCTCCTACTCGGAAGACCTGTCGGCGGGTTGCAAGCCCGACATTTTACTGTCGCAATACCTGAATCAACAGGCGGGTAAAAAATAGTCATCGTGAGCATCCGTCGCTCCTTTACTTAACCTCTTATGGCAGACATTGGCGAACAGGGCGAATCATTCAACTTTTCATCGGCCAGCCGTGCGGCCAATTTCAGACCTGATTTAGACCGGATCAAGCAGTATGACCCGTACCGGAAAAAATACGTGCGGCTGAACCGAATTGCCCAGGGCATCGGCTTACTGACGGCTGGTTTTGCCCTACGGCTCTGGACAACCGATCACGGCATCTGGGCGGGTGTTGTTGGCCTGCTGGCGGTGTTGATTCTGCTGGGCGGCTACATGATTGGGCGGGGAGCCGCCGGTGCTGTTTATTCGAGCGGACTATTGATTCCAGCGCGCATCACTTCACTGCAACCCTTGCAACTGGTGGCTCTGGCCAACATGGGCAATGACGAGGACTCTGACGAAGCCAATGATGAAACAGGCGAGACCAATGATCTATACGGCATTCGACGGGTAACGCTGAAGGAGTTGCCACTCCATTCGTTGCGGATTGGCGAACGGGTGCCGTGCGCGGCTGCGTTCGGTGGCAGTAATCGGGGTGGTTGGGGCCATTTTGAGCCGCGTCCGCTGGCGTGGGCAACGGCTGACCCGCTCGTGATTATGGCCTCAATTGGCTCGATACCCGAAAATGAGTGGCAACGACTGGAGCAATTGACCTTGCAACTACCAGAAATAGACGAAGATCAGGTAGCCTTTTACCGAACCGATTTGACATTTGTTGAAGCAAAATAAAACGAGTGCAACCCCTGTTTTAAGCTGAACCTGAGCGCATGATCGTTCTATTCATTAAATCCGACCTGATTCGGCATCACCCGCTGCCGGGCCATACCTGCCCCAACTGCCACAAAACCGATGGTATGGACATGGAATTGCGGCAACGTTACGCCGATTTTGCTGGTGGGAAAGTGTATCCAATCGGCGTTTTCGGCGTGATAAACTGCCTGCATTGCGGCTACACCCTGCCCGCCAGTCGGTGGAATGAACGGTTGCACCGGGTGTATAAAGACCTGAGAGCCAGCTATAAAACACCCGTCAGTTACTGGAGAGGAGCTATTATTACGGTGGTTGGTTTGGTTGTTGGCACCCTGCTGATTGGTGGTACACTTAGTTTCATGGGCCAGTCGCAACGAGCTGATATAGAACAGCAACAGGCTGCTTTTGCCACCGTATTAACGACTCCAACGCCGGGCGTTACTCTGGCTACTATCGAAAATGGGCAACCCACCTACGATGTCTGGCGCGTGAGTCATGTTAATGGCGAAACGGTCTGGCTCAAAAAGTACACGGGCAACCGAACCCTAACCGATTTTTACTCTGAAACAGGTTGGGCCACGGCTCCCGACAGTGATTTTTCAACCGAAGCCATTGGGTACTCACGAACTGGACTGGCCGCAAAAGGGCTGAAATGCACATCGGATATGGCCAATAAAAACAAGCCCTACGAAGCAGTCATTCTGGCTGTACTCGACAAATAACACGACCACTATGAACGAATCCGAAGATTACGAATATAGTGGTCGGCGATCTAAATATCCGCCCTTGCTTCAATTGCTGGGGTATTTTGGGTTGGGCATCGGTGGTGTTTTTATGAGTTTCGATCGGATGAAAGAGTTAACTGATTTTGAAAAGCCCGTTGCGATGAACAGGCTTCAGCCGATGCTGCGCGTTCACTGGCTTGAAAAGTTCCTATATGAACTGGGCGGAAAATGCCTCGTTTTCGGGGTTTTCATGGCGTTTGGTCTCGCCTTCATTGGGTTTGGTGTCTGGCGACTGAGTAGCTGGATCCGGCTGCGAAACAGTGGTTATTGATAGTGGATGCACCCTTCCCAACTAATTTACTTAACATTATGATAGCCAGCCAGTTTGAGTTTGACGCGCTGAAACAGGAGATCATTACGGCTTCATTAACTGCACTAACTGAATTTTTTGATCAGCACCCGGCTGAAAAAATTTATTTATAAGACTCACTTGAACACTTTTTCTGTACTCATGGGACTACTCGCTTTGCTGGGACTAACCGGCTGCCGGACTGAAACGGTCATCTATAGCGGGGCATTTGACAGTGAGCCATATGAGCTGTTGTCGGTGGAAACAAAAGGTTTTAGTACCAATTCCATTCATTACATAATCAAATCTGAGCGGATGAAATCGTTGGAAATTAATGCTGTCACCACCGATTGGGGGCCGCCCTACGCCGACGACCTGTATGGAAACGCCCTCCGAACGTACCTGACTGATAAGCCAATTGTGTACCGGAACGAACCTGACAACGCGGTACAGCATCCCAGTACGATGCTTTACCTATCGCCTAAGCGGTTTGGCCGGGCGACTTTCGAACTATATACCCGGTTCATGAAAAGCGAATGGCCCAAAATAGACCGTCAGTTTGGCCATCAGGAATATAGTAATTTTCCGCATATCATCGGGCTGGTTTATGGAAAACAGGACGATTTTGCCCGAACTTTTACGGCAAAACGAGAGGGCAAAAATTACAGTATCACTATTGAACCAGATGGTCGTATTCGGTATTCTGTCGACAAAAACGGCCCCAGCGAAGAATACAGCGGCCTTTCAGAAAAAGTGCAGATGCCGGGGAAAGTGATTTATGTGGCAACCGGGAAAGACGCTGGACTACCATTGTCGGCGTTCCAGGCGTATAAGGATAAGAGCGGGAAAACGCTCGGTGACTATTTTGCCTTGCAATAACCAGATTTAAAAACCGGCCTTAAAAACCCGCCGAGCGAGCAATGCCAGCCCAACACCCAGCAACACCCCAACGGCATCCGCCAGTCCATCGTACCAGTCGAAGCTGCGGCCAATGGGCATGATCCCCTGCCAGATTTCAATGAGCATTCCGTAGGCAATACCCATTCCAATCACCCAGCCAGGTTTGCGGCCCGACCAGATCCAAACGGTTCCAAATACCAGAAATACGGCGGAATGATACCATTTATCATTGTTCGACAGGTTGGGAATTCCATTACCGGGCCATGAGCAAGCCACGAAAATGGCAACTGTCCAACCAATGGCGAGCCAGAAAAAAACAGATTGACGCGAGATTGTCATCGAAGCCTTCGTGTGGTAAGGAAAAGAAAAAAACCAGTCAGGCTGGCAAAATAAATAACGTTGCGCGAGTCGATGAGACCCCGACCGAGGGCACGATACTGCTCATCGAAGGCAATGTAAGTCAGATAATATCCCATGCTTCCCAAGGCCCCCAACCCGGCCAGCGAACTCAGGCCAACATAGAACAGGAAGCATACAAAAACGCCCAACACAAAAGCGACCACCTGGTTATCGTTGAGCGATGATGTCCACAAACCGATAGCCACAAACACGGCGACCAGCAACAGCAGTCCAATATAAGACCCAAAAACAGCCGCAGAGTCAATGTTGCCGGGTGGATTTCCTAATTGATATAAAGTGATGTAATAGATAATTGTTGGTAACAGCGTGAGGGCAACCAGCAACCAACAGGCCAGAAACTTGCCGCCCACGATGGCCCAGCGGCTCACCGGTTTAGTCAATAGCCATTCGAGAGTGCCGCTGCGAACCTCGTCGGCAATGGAGCGCATGGTAATGGCGGGCACCAGAAATAGCATGACGTAGGGCGCGAGGTTGAAAAACGTACCCATGTCGGCATACCCGTAGTCGAGCAGGCTCGTATCGGGGAACACCCAGAGCATCAGACCGATAGCCGCCAGGAACACCGCCATAATGATGTAGGCGATGGGCGAACTGAAGAACTGATTTATTTCTTTGCGAAAAATGGCGAGCATTAGTCAAATGGATTCGTTTTTTTGCGGCTCATGAACCCGCTAACGATTAACGACAAAATGAAGCCCCAGAATATCTGCCCAAAGATGCCGGCAATAAAAGTCAGCCCGCTAACCCCCTTCTGTTTTTTATCGGCAGCTTCTTCCATAGCCTCGTCCATCTTTTCGGCAAGGCTATCGGGAAGCTTTGCTTTTTCTAATTGTTCACGTGCCTGCTCCAATACTTTGGCGTTCATATCGGGGTCGATCACGGTTTGGTAAACCATGACATAGGTGGTGTCGAGCAAGCCAATCAGGGCAAACATCAGCACGCCCAGGCCCAGCCCTTCGCCATAGGTCATGTAGCCCCCGTTTTGGGTACGAAATTCCCGCATGGCCAACACCAGCCCCCCAACAGAAACGGCAATCCCCAGCATCGAATAGGCTGGGCTGGTATACGCTTCCTGCGCATACTGAATCGATTTAAGCAGAATACCGACAAGGGCAGTCAACAGGCCCCACTTCAGGGCAACACGGGCAGTAGAAGTTTCCATTAGGTAAGTCCGTAACGTAAGTCAGGGATTGATAACGCTGTAATCCTGTTTGCGAAAAATGAGGGAGATAATCAGGGCCGGAAAAACCGTTAATAAAGTCCTTTTTAGAAGTTCGTCCCAAATCAGGTCACTGGGTTGGGTAGCTTCGGTTTTGGCTAACTGCTTCAGAAAAGCTTCCTCACCAAACTGCTTGATAAAAGCAGCTTTGTCGCTCACCTGAAACTGCCGCAAGTCGGCCAAATAATGCGTAAATACGCCGGGGTCGATCTGGGTAATAAACAAATAAATGAACCAGGCCGTGAGCAGAGCCGCCACCGTGTTGATGACATAACAAATGGTGAGTCCCTCCCACAAATGCAGCATTCCCCGGCCCGCATATTTCCGGTAATACCAGGTGGTGGCAATCATCGCAATCAGGTAAAACCCAAAATCGAGCGGCCGCAACGACCGGACGTACAGCACTGCCTCGATACCAAAAGTATAGAGAGTCAGAAAATAAAGAATAGCCAGACCACCCGTAATGGCACTCGCAATGAGCGGAATGCGGAGCAGGGGTTGGGAGAAGAAATTGTTCATAATTTATAAGCCGTTCAGTCGTCCGGCGCGGATCGTGCCAAGCACTTGCCCGGTTAGGGTTTGACCAAGAAATGGTGAATTTTTTGATTTAGATACCGAACGAGCAAACGTCCATTGAGCCGCCGGGTCAAATAAAGTCAGGGTGGCGGGTTGCCCTTCGGCGATGGTCAGGGCAGGCAAACGCAAAATCCGGCGGGGTTGAATCGCCAACGCATTGACCAACTGACTCACCGACAAACCCGGATTGTGCGACATAATAGCTCCAAAAACGGTTTCAAGGCCTGTTATACCAAACTCGGCCTGATCGAACTCGATTTGTTTGCTCTCGTCGTCCTGCGGGCTGTGATCCGACACAACCGCGTCGATGGTGCCGTCGGACAGACCTGCCCACAGAGCTGCCACATCGGTGCGGGACCGAAATGGTGGATTCACTTTCAGGTTCGTATCGAAACCGGCCATCGCCGAATCATCGAACACCAACTGATGAGCAGCCACATCGCAACTCACCGGCAACCCCCGCTCTTTGGCCGCCCGAATTAACGAAACAGAATGCGCCGACGACAGGCAGGAGAAGTGAAGGATGGGAGCGGTCCGACGGGTCAGCGACTGGTGAAGGGTGAAGTCCACCCCAAGCACATACGCCAACAGGCGCAAATCGCGCTCAATAATAATTTCCTCGGCCATTGCGGGCATTCCTTTCAGACCCAGCAAGGTGCTTTGAACGCTCTCGTGCATTTGACCAAAGCGCGTCAGGCCAGCTTCCTCAGGACGGTTCATGAGCAAACCCCCAAACGGGCGAAGATATTGCAGTGTTTTGAGCAGTAAATCAGCGTTTTGCAGCGGGTGTTCCCCATCCGAAAAGGCCACTGCCCCGGCATGATGCAGGTCGATCATGTCAGTGAAGTCTTCACCTTTGGTACCTTTGGTGATCGCTGCAATAGGATGAACCCCCACAGGTTGCCCCTCGGCCATCCGCCGAACATAGCCCAGGGTGTCTTTAGAATCCACTACGGGCTGCGTATTGGGCAACACGGTAATGTCGGTGAAGCCCCCGGCAAGGGCAGCCCGGCAAACACTGGTGAGGTCTTCTTTATGCTCAAATCCGGGATCGCACCCCGACACGCGCATATCGACCCAACCCGGCGACACATGCAGGTTTGGCCGCTCAACAACGGAACAACCGTCGGGAGCCTCGATGAAATCGGCAATCTGGCGCACCAACCCATTGTCGATCAGCACGTCGCGCACCAGCCCATTGAAGGCTGACTGGGGGTCGATGATGTGCGCAGAACGAAGGAGAATTTGCATGGTTTCGTGTGTAGAGACGCAATACGTTGCGTCTCCTTTGCGTCAGCAATGATTGTGCGTCAGCAATGATTGTGCGTCAGCAATGATTGTGCGTCAGCAATGATTGTGCGTCAGCAATGATTGTGCGTCAGCAATGATTGTGCG
>JAJAYX010000275.1 GCA_026785985.1 Rudanella sp.
CATTTGCTGCTCACGGCCCGCCTGAGCGGCGCCCAGGAAGTGCCGGCTGTGACTACTAACGGGCAGGGCGTGGCCGGTTTCACCCTCAACGAAACGCGCGACACGCTGTTTGTGCAAGCAGCCGCGAGCGGTCTGAGCGGCCCCATTACCGACGCCCAAAACCTGAAATCGGGCAATCCAGCCGGGGGCAATCCAGCCGGGGGCGAGTTTTGGACTGATCTGGTGCAGGGATCAACCCTTATTATCGAACTACAGGAACCCATTGCGGGCGGTGGCCCGAGCGAGGTACACCTGAGCGCGGTGGTTCATGCGTACAAGAATTTGTTCCCGAACACCAACAAATTATTCGGCCAAGCTGGCGCGTGCCACCCGAACATGGTTTGCTACCCAGACTACCAGTTTGAGGGCGACGGCGTTGCCATGACGTTGTTGTCCGCAGCTTCGCGCCTGTGTACAGGTTCGATGGTGAATGATATGCGCCAATCGTTCCGCTCGTTCTTTCTAACAGCCTTTCACTGCGTTGATATTGGTGCGACCCCTGGAACGCTTACCACCAGCGAAATTACCAACGCACAGAACTGGCTGGTTCGGTTCAACTATCAGAGTACGACCTGTACGCCCGGTGTGGACGATCTGGACGTTATAACCCTCAACGGAACCACTTTCCGCGCGGGGAGTTCCAATTCTGATTTTACGCTCGTTGAGCTAACGCAACAGGTGCCGCCCGATGTAAACACCACCTACAACGGCTGGAACCGGGGAGCCGCCACCACCAGCAACAATTTTGGCATTCATCATCACAGGGCGACGTGAAGAAAATCTCGTTTACCAATGCCGACACACAGTCTTATGGCTGGGGGGTTCCCGGAACAACGCACCTGATTTCTTTTTGGGGATCGCTGGGCGTTACTGACCCCGGTTCGTCGGGTTCGCCCCTGTTCGATGGCAACCGGCGGATTGTGGGGCAGTTGCAGGGTGGGCCGTCTTTTTGCGGAGCCACCGGAACCGGCCTCCGCGACTATTACGGACGTTTTTTTACGTCCTGGACGGGTGGTGGCACCAACACCAGCCGTCTGAGCAACTGGCTGGACTCCGACAATAGCAGCGGCACCACTACCAATGGGGTGAAACCCGCCCTAAGCGGCCCGGTCTCTGTTTCTGGAGTGGGTAATTTTTCGCTCAACACACTCAACTCGTCCATCGTGTCGTGGTCCGTGGCGGGTGGCACTGGCCTGGTTTCGCCCACTTCGGGTATGGGCAATGCAGCCAGTTTGACCGCTCCCGGCGATGCCGCATCGCTCACCATTACGTTCTCGGTGAACGATGGACAACCTTACCCGATTCGATTTTCAAAAGAATTCAGCACCTCGGCCCCTGCCACTACCATTGGGGGAAGCCTCTCGCTGTTAACGCCAATCTACAGTTGCGCCACCGGGGCCATCACGTTCACTATCGCCGGGGGCGATGGCACCCCCGTTACCTACTCGGCCGTGGGTGTGCAGCGGGCATCGGCCACCAGCAACACCGGCACGGTGGAGATTGAACTTCGGGCTGACCCTAAGCCACTGACGATCAGAGCCACCCAACGTGGAGTTTCCGTAAGCTACCTGTTCGATTTTGCGGCTTTCTGTTCGGGGCTAACACCCCCTGTTTCGCCCACCGTAACACAGGGAGGATCGCTTTCGCTGTTGCTGCCCACGTATAATTGCACGACCGGGGTTATTACCTTCAACCCGATTGGGGGCGATGGCTCGACCATAACCTACACGGCAGTTGGCGTGCAACGGGCCTCGCTCACCAGCAACACCGGCACGGTGGAAGCGGGCCTGCGGGCCGACCCTAAACCGCTGGTTATTGTGGCCATGCAAACCGGAGTTACCGTAAGCCAACCATTTGATTTTGCTGCCTACTGTGGATTAGCCCGAATGGCGCAGACAGAGCCGGAGCCAGATTTGCAAATTCGAGTGCTGGGTAATCCTGGCAACCGGGCAGCGACGTTTGTTGAGATTCGGGGAGCCGAAGGTCAATCGCTAAACCTGCGACTGATGGATGCCACTGGCCGCCAACAGTCAGAATGGCAAGTTGAAAAAGCGGGCAAAGTCGAAGTGGTTCGGATGCCACCGGGCCGGTCGGCGGGAACGTATGTGTTGGAAGCCCGAACCGCCAGTCAACGGCAAACAGCACGAATCCTGACTGTTGATTAAATTGATTCTTTGGTTAAAAATATGCTTGATTTTATCACACACTCTGGACTTCAACCTCAGCATCTACTATTTTTATTTTCCACCTTCCTTCAACACTATCACCTGCGTTGAATAACCCGCAAAAATGCCTTTGCCATTGGTAATGTTGCTCCATATGGGCGAGGGTTGAGCAAACGGGTTTTCACTGATGCCTCCATCACCACTGACCTGATTCTGATACGCCACGAGCGTAGAGCGAAGATATTGATCGAAGGCGGGGCTACCTGTCCAGATGGTTAATTGATAAAACTCATCGGGTTTATCCACCCTTGCAACTGAATTTCCCGTATTGAATGTAATTGTTAAGTTTTCAAGCGTTTCAGCAGGAACTGGCTTTATACGAGCATAAGGCCAATAAGCCCGTTTAAAGTTTTTCCCGGATAAGCTACTATTAAATTCATCAAGCAGCAAGCTATTGCTTTGTATGCCTTGTGTAGTTGTTTCAAAAAATTGATCTCGTCCAGTGCGCTCGCGCATATACATTGAAAGCCACTGTATTGCCGATGCGCTCTCAAAAGGGCTTAATTTTAAGATAATATCTGGATTACTGTTTGAATTATCGGGATTGGAGCCTGTTAAGCGGGCCGTCAGTGTTGGACGAACCGGAACACGATCCTGAGCAGTCAGCTTCACGCCATTGGATAGAGTGGCCGTTATTGAATAAACTTTTCCGGCTTTTGGTTTCTGATTCAGGCCATATAGACCCGGTTTGAGTTCAGCCAACGGAGTCAATAGCAGGCCGTCTTCCGACATAGTCACCCGTGCGTTTTGAATGCGGGTAGGCGATGGATTAACCGCATTGGCCGGAAAACTATAGCTGAGTTGCACCCGAATCAGGTTATCCGGGTGCAGCAAGCCCGACAAAACAGGTTCCTGCACAAAAGCAGGCGGAGCCAGGTCGATGGTTTTAACACAGCTAAAGGTTCCTGTTAGCACAAACAACCAGATGAAATGACTAAAACGCATAGCTGTAGGTGGCCGAGGGAATAATGGTGAAGAGTGTAAACTGCTTGAGTTGCCCGTTTTGTAAGTACACAATGAACGGATTACGAC
>JAJAYX010000276.1 GCA_026785985.1 Rudanella sp.
CAAATAAGCTGCATGCAAGCAGGAGTAAAGCGTTTTTTGTGGTCTTCATAACACAAATTTTTGTTTAAGTAATAAAGGTTCAGGAATAGCCGGCCGTTTATACCGGATCAATCATAGCCGGGGTTTTGCGGAAATATAGCACGGTCGTTTACTAATTGAATCTGAGCCAATGGAATGGGCCACAGCGTATTATGCGCTTTCATACCGTACTTCTGCATCACTGGGAACGCTTGCCCCGTTCTGACCAGATCGAACCAGCGATGCCCCTCAAAGGCCAGTTCCATTCGACGCTCCAGCGCAATTTTATCCCGCATTTCGGCCTGAGACAGGGCAGCATACGGAGTCACGCCGGCGCGGGTACGAATCTGATTCAGAAAAGGCAGGGCAGCGCTGGTTTTACCGTTTTCGTTAAGCGCTTCGGAATACATCAACAGCACGTCGGCGTAACGAATGACTTTCCAGTTGGCCGGGCTGTCATTGGCAGTGGGGATTTTTACAATGTATTTTCGGGTGTAAGCCGACATGTTGTTCGACGAGATCAGGATTGGAATAAATTTACCCGTAGCGTCGGTATAGCCTCTTGTAGCGGTAATGTCTTTGCGTTTGTCCTTGGCATCGAAGAGGTCGAACAGAACCTGATGGGGCGTGTTCTGATCGTCGACGGAACCGGCAATCCCATAAAAAGCAATCATCGAAGTCACTTTAGGTGTGAAGCGATTCGTAAAAACGCTGCCTTCGCCCCCTAAACCCTGCTCATACTCGATGTCGTATATGTATTCGCTGTGGCGTTCGTTTTTGGTATAATCCCACAAATCGGCCCAATTGGCCAGCAGGTTATACCCCATTGTGGTTACCTCCTGTAGTTTAGCCTCGGCCTTGGTAAAGTCTTTGCGGGTCATGTACACTTTTCCCAGCAACGCTTTGGCGGCCCCTTTGGTAGCCCGGCCTAAATCAGCCCCCGAATAACTGGCGGGCAGTTTGGCTTCGGCATCGAGCAGGTCTTTTATGATGATTTCGTCATAAATCTTATCCACCTTTTCTCGGGGTGTTTTGTAGGCTTCGTCGATGCTCAAGGTTTTGGTCACCAGCGGCACATCACCAAATATTCTGACCAGATCAAAATAGGCCAGCGCCCGCAAAAATTCGGCTTCAGCAATATGCCGGTCTTTATTTTTAACGACGGCTACATCGGCTTCTTTAATTCGTTCGAGCAGGGTGTTGGCGCGGGTAATGGCTTTGTAGTAATTCCGCCAGGTACTGATTAGCAAACCATCGTCGTTGGAAAGCGTGAAATTATCGACGGCCCCCGGTGTGCCTTTTACCAGTTCGTCCCAGACATCATCGCCACGTATATCGCCGAAGTAATACATGTTCTGGTACTGATCCTGATAAATACCGTAGATACCGATAACGGCGTCCTGGTAATCTTTGTCCGATTTGTATAACAGGTCGAGCGTTATCGTATCGACAGGTAGTATTTCAATAAAGTCTTTGGTGCAGGATGTTGTCAGCATCGACAATACAGCAACCAGCGCTATTATCTTTTTCATTAGAAGTACCTTTTAGTGAGCTAAAAATCCAGATTAATGCCAAAAATCAAACTTTTCGCGGTGGGGTAATCGTAGCGTTCGTTGCCGGGTGTGAGCGGGCTATCGCTGCGGCTGACATCGGGGTTGAATCCAATGTAGTTTGTAAACAGGAAGGGGTTGTTCGAGGTCACTGTCAACCGAATGGCGCTGAATGTAAGTTTTCGGGCAATGACGTCGGGCAACGCATAGCCAAAGGCTATGTTGTTGATTCTGAGATACGAACCATCATCCAGAAAGCGTTGGCTATAGGCGCCCCTGAAATTACCCGTTGGCACATCGTTGGGTCGTACGGAGTATCCATTACCTGGCTCCTGCTCCGATTTCCAGTAATTGTTCATGAAGGCATACTGACGAAACCGGGCTCTGTTATTGGCCGATTGCTCCCTCGACAAAGCCAGCACTTTGTTGCCCTGTACCCCTTGTAGACTGACGCTCAACGTAAAGTTTTTGTACGAAAAGCTGTTGGTCATACCATAGAAGAAATCAGGGTAAGTGAACCCATCACCGTTCTGTCGAAGCTGTTGATGATACCATCGGGGACACCTTTGGGGCCGCTAACATCCACAAACCGAACATCACCCACCCGCGACGCATCCCGGCCACCCGGATTCCACAGCGGTCCCTTGTCCAGGTCGGCTTTCGTCTGGAAAATACCATTGGTCAACCAGCCATAAAATACGCCCACCGGCTGCCCGATCATGGTTATGTTGCCGCTCGAAATAATAGGATCACCCGATGGACCCAGCTTGGTCACTTTATTCCGATAGGTCGAGAAATTAAGGTCGGTCTGCCACCGGAATTTTCCTTCCACATTTACGGTGTTCAGGGCAAACTCCCAGCCGCTATTCTTCACTTCGCCAATGTTTTTCAGGGCGGTGTTGAAGCCGGTAATATCCGGCACGTTCACATTTAACAGCAGGTCGGTATTAGTAGAGCGGAAGTGATCGATTGTCAGGGCGATTCGATTGTTCAAAAAACTCACATCGATACCCGCGTTCACTTGCTGCTGCTTTTCCCAGGTCAATGCCGAGTTACCCAGCCGGCCGGCCGAATACCCGCCTACACCCGTAGCACCCAGCACATATTTCTCATAATTAATGGTGGCCAATTGGTCGTAATTACCAATGTTGTTGTTGCCCGTTTTACCGTAACTGGCGCGCAGTTTCAGTTCATTCAGGAAGCGAAAGCTCTTCATAAAGTTCTCGTCCGAAACGCGCCAGGCTAAGGCCAATGAGGGAAACAGACCGTATTTATTGTCGGCTCCGAAGCGCGAAGAGCCATCCGTCCGAACAGAAGCCGTCGCATAATACTTACTGTTGTAATTGTAGTTGACACGGCCTAAATATGAAACCAGCGACCATTCGGCCACGTTTGAAGACCCGCCCGTTAACAGGCCACTGACTGCACTCAGGGTTGGCACGAGGTTGTTCGGGTATCTATTGCTGGTCAGGGTGTTCGACTCAAACGTTTCGCGTTGGGTGGTGTAACCCAGTAAGCCAGTGAGGTTATGCTTGCCAAAACTCTTGTTGTAGTTCAGCGTGGTTTCTGTAATCC
>JAJAYX010000277.1 GCA_026785985.1 Rudanella sp.
CCACCTGGCTGCGTCGCCGGTGGGGTTGTTGAGCGGGCTGGCCGCATACAGTAACGTTCTGGCTTTCAACGCTAAAGCCGCCGTTTGACCAATCCGGCCTTTGTCGCCAGCCGTCTGATCCACCAACCCACCGGGCGTAACCATCACGGCTGCAGAATCACAATCGCGGACAATGTGGGCAACAACTTCTTCTATTGAATTACGGGGTAAATCGAGGTCATCGGTAATTTTGAACGATCTGGTCGCCAGTACAATAGGGCCATATCGGCGCATGAGTTCGAAATGGAACATGGCCCGCAGAAAGAAAGCCTCGCCCCGAAGCCTGGGAATGTCGGTGGCGGGCGTAATAGCACTGCCTCCCGCATTTTCCAGGAAGAAATTAGCCCGGCGCAGAAAATCGTACATGTTGGCGTACTGATCGTCGTTGGTGCGAAGCGACCCCCAGGTGTCGTTGTTGAAAATATTAATGCTCGAACTGAGGTTCGAGTTTACGGCTTCGTCGCCCGTTTGCGCGAACATGGAGCCATTACCATCCAGGTTGTAGCGGTTGAACGTACCGAAATACACATTGCTCAGGAAGCCCCGTGCGTTGCGGTCAGAACTCCATATTTCGGCTTCATTGCGGATATTACCGTCCGTGAAATTGAAGCTCAGGTAATCGTCTTTGCAAGCTATCAGACTGATTAGCAGGAAGAGGGAAAGTATTTTTTTCATGATAGTTGTGTCAGAATGATGCCCGTAAGCCTGCATACATGGTTTTCACATACGGATACGCACTTCCCCGACCGGCTCCCGGAATTTCGGGGTCTATGTCGAGGTTGAGTTTGTCGAACGCAAACAGGTTGAAGCCACCTATGTACACACGCGCGTTTTTCATGGCATATTTCGACAGGAATTTCCGGGGTAGCGTCGCGCCTAATTCCACGTTTTTGAGCCGGATATAATCGCCCGAAGCCAGCCAGAAATCGGAGGCCGAGGTATTGTTGGCCCGGTCTGAATACCCAAACGGGGATACAGGGCCGTGCTTGCCGTGGCGGGTGTCCAGCGGTTCAGGCTTTCCTGATTGAAGTTGAACGGCCCCGAATTCACGATGCCCTGTACGTCGATGAAGCGACTGGCAACGCCCTGAAAATGAACCGACAAATCCAGAATTCCGTAGCGTACCGCCGTCCCAAAACCAAAGAACGACTTGGGCCGGTCGCGGTCGTTCACGCGGATTCGGTCGAGGTTGTCCACGATACCGTCGGGCGTGCCGTTCACCCCGCCAATGTCTTTGTATTTAATGTCGCCCGGCACCACCCGGCCCGACAGCACCTGCTTGGGGCTGGCATCAATTTGAGCCTGAGTCTGGAAAATCCCATCCGACACAAACACCAATCGACTGCCAACCACCCGATCCACAGTGCTCTGGTATTGGGGTAAACCGGCCTGCCCGTTTTCGGAGATTACCCGGTCGTCGGTCACCGTCGCGTTGCCATAGAGCGAAAGCGACACCCGGCCAATCTGTTTATCGTAGTTGAGGGACAAATCAACGCCTTTGCTGGTCACCTCGCCCTGATTTACTACTACTGTTCTACCCAAAATACTGGGGATGGCCGAGGGCGTGAGAATGCCAGTGCGGTTGTTCACAAAATAATCGACCGAACCCGTCAGCGCGTGGTTGAACAGGTGAAAATCGACACCCGTGTTGAGAGAGGTAAGGGTTTCCCAGGTAATGTCGGGGTTGGCAATAGACACCTCGTTGGCTGAGGTAGTCGCGGAGAAACCCGTACCGAAGTTATAGCCACCACCACCCGTGTTTCGGGCAAAGAACTGCTCGAACGGGAAGCGGCTTCCGCCAATGTCGCTGCTGCCTGCCTGCCCATACGAGGCCCGTACTTTCAAATAGCTGAGGAAACTATTGGGCTTGATAAACGCTTCGTCGGAGACGATCCAGCCCGCCGACACAGCCGGAAAAAAGCCGTATCGTTTGCCCGACGGGAAGTTTTCTGAGCCGGAATAGCCCCCCACGAAGCCCAGATAATACCGGTCTTTAAACGAATAATCGACCCGCGAAGCAAGACCCTGCCCCCTGAAATCGAGCTGCGTGGGCGAGTAGGCCACGTTGCGTTGTGCCCGCGCCGATGCCTTGATCTCGTGTGCCCCAAACCGACGGTCATAATCAAGCCCGGCCCAGCCTTCGTTACGTTGGAGGGTGCCGCCAAAACCGGCTGACCGATACCCAAGCGGTGTTTGGTTCCGGTAGACCAGGGGGACAGTTCCCGACGCATCTACCACCTGGAAATCGCGGTTAAGCCCCGACACGTAGGTGCCCTGCACATCGTAGCTGTAGTTGATGGTGGCCGAAAGTCCTGGTACCCAGAAATCTAATTTCTCGCGCACGTCGATGGTTGCCATCAGCACCCGCGTTACGAAACTGGTGTATCCCCGGTTGCGCAGCAGTCCCAACGGATTGTTCTGAAAAAGAGCCGTGCCACCGAAGGAGCCATCCTGATTCTGAATTGGGAAAGCATTGGGCGGGGTGTTGTAGAGGGTACTTAATAGTGTCCCGGCCTCTAAATTACCGGGTTGCCGCTGCCCTTCCGACCGACCGGCCACATTCAGGCCAATCGTCAGGTTTTTGTTCACATCAAAATCGACATTGCCCCGGAAGTTGAACCGATTAAAGCCAATATTGGCATCGTAGTCGTCGGTTTTGGCATTTTTGAACAGGCCTTCCTGCGTAAAATAACTCAGCAAGGCAAAATACCGAACATTGTTGCTGCCTCCATCAGCCGACAATACATAGCGCTGCGAGGCCGACTGTTTGTTAAAAAATGAGTCGGTGTAATTATTGTTTGGGAAGCGAAAGGCATCGGAACCGTTCTGATAAGCACTCAGCGTGGCCGCATCATAAATGGGTTGCGACCCGTCGTTCACTAATGCTTCGTTATAAAGCGATGCGAAATCGTAGGAGTTGAGCGGTTTTATCACTTTCTCCGGCGACTGGATTCCGCCCTGAATATCGAACTGAATATTATTCCGGGTAGCACTGCCTTTTTTGGTGGTAATGAGTACCACCCCACTGCCATAGCGCAGGCCATACCAGGCCAGTGAAGCCGCATCTTTCAGCACCGTAATGCTTTCGATCTCATTGATGTCGATGTCGTTCAACGGGCGCAGCACCCCATCCACCAGGGTCCGCAACGAGTTAGGCCCAAAGGTTGACACCCCCCGACTTTGAAATATGGCACCGTCCAAGCCGGGAGCCGTCCCGGTTTGCTGCGCATATAAACCCGGAATGCGCCCCGCAAATGTTGCATTGGCCGTGGCTACCGGGATCTGAGGCAGATTGCGGGTATTGAACGTAGAGATGGCCATGTTGACTTCTCGTTTTTTGCGCATTCCAAACGGAATCGGCACCAGGTCATCATCGCCCGCATCGGTGAGGGCGCGGGGCAGTGTTGCCCGGAACTTCGTTACATCGGCAACCGTTTTTGTCTGCGCCAGATACCCGTTTTTCTGGATCACCAGCACATCACCCGGCGCTGCCTGAATGGTAAACCGCCCCTCGTTGTCGGTGGTGGCTTCGATGCGGGCTTCCTGCACGGCCACCACCGCCCCCGCCAGCGGTTTGTCGTCGGGGCCGGTCACAACCCCCGAAAGGCTGACCGGGAGCGTGTTTTTTGTTTGAGCAAACGCCCCGGCACTGCCGAGAAGAAATAGCCCGAAGAGAAAATGTATAAATGATTTCATCATGAAAGTTTAAGAGTGTTTCTACCTCACGGCTGCGGCCGACCGTCCCCCTCCCCTCTCCTTGCAAGCGGTCCGCCGTTGTGGAGAGGGGACAGGGCGGGCCGACGTTTCGGTGAGATAATCACCAGCCCGGATTTTGTTTCAGAATGCCGTTACTTTTGAAAATCTCGTTGCGGGGAATGGGGTAGCGGTGCATGTGTTCTTCAAACACCCGCTGGTATATCGCTGGCATTGGAATCACCGTGTATTTGAAACTGATAGCCGAGAGCCGCTCCACATCCACTCCGGTGATGGTTTTCGGGATAATTTCAACTCCTTTTTTCCACCGCAGAATATCCCACCACCGAAGTTCTTCAAACGCCAGCTCAACAGCCCGCTCATTCTGAATTCGGTCTCGCATCTGGGCTTTGGTCAGGCCGGTGGGCAGGTCGGGCATACCGGCCCGTTTCCTGATCTGGTTCACGGTTGCATACACGTCGGCCACCGGCCCCTGCGCTTCATTGAGGGCCTCAGCATAGTTGAGCAACACCTCCCCATAGCGAAAAAAGATGTAGTTCAGAATGGCCGACGCACCACCCGTTCCCCCTCTAACCGATTCCGGCCACAACTTTCTAGGGTAGTACCGAGTGCGGGTGAAACTATTGGAAGCCGGTTGGTAATCGACCCCAAACTGGGCGGGGGTTGTGGCATTGTTCACCCACATGGCCACTTTCCGGGCCTGCCAGGTTTGGTCGTTATAAATAATATTGGCGTAGAACCGGGGGTCTCGGCCCGTGTAGGGGTCCTGTGGTTTATAGCCGGTGGTGGGGTCGGCAATCGGTCTTCCGTTGGCCATTTCGTAGAGGTCAACGTGGTTTTGGGTGGGGTTCAAC
>JAJAYX010000278.1 GCA_026785985.1 Rudanella sp.
CGTCCACTTTGGGGTTCTCCGACAAAATATGCTGCTTTTGATCAGGGTGGTTCTTCCCAAGGAGCATTCATTGGGAATTGGTCAGTATTTCAAACCAATCCGAACATTTTGATTTACAGATCCAGCCCTGGAAATGTAGAGTATCAGTCCGATGAAATATTCTCTACTACCTGCCACGAAACAGCGCATTTAACCCATATTTTGGAGATGAATGCCGGTGCAATTCAGTTTTTGCAGGTTAGTGCTCGTATCCGTGAAAGTTGGGCTATTGGGGTAGAATGGCTGATTACCCAGATGGAATATCGGGAGCGTGGTATTCCGAACGATTCAGACCCTTTTTACAATGTAAATGCTGGTTTCCCTACTCGTTTCGCTCACCAAAATTGGCGTTATGGAATGCAGGGAGGGACATTGGATGACTACACCTGTCTGTTTATTGATCTGGTAGATAACCACAATCAGGCTGGTCAATTCGGAGGTATAACAACGCTAACTGATAATGTGAGTGGCTACTCATTAGCTACCATCGAATCTACTATGCTAAAGCATGTGTATGGCATCGGGAGCCTTCGTGATGAGCTGAAAAATAATAAAGCACCGGGTGTTACGGATGCTCAAATAGATGAGTTAATCAATCAGTTTTGATTCACAAAATTCCCTCCTGACTGAGCTTGCATCGTTTATGCTCAGTCAGGAGATTACAAACTACGTTTCAATTATGAAATATATTCTGCCAATTGTTGTTGCAGGATTTCTTCTCGGAATCCTCAGTTGCCGCTGCGAAGGGACATTTTTCAGTGCATCCTACATTGAGAATAAAAGCAACCAAGAAGCCAGTTTGCTGTTTTATAAAGGAAGCCTATCACAGGAAAAAAAGCTGGCAATAGGCGATTCTATTCAGTTGGATGAGCGTAAAGGGCGGACAAAAGGGACAGGTGCAGATTTGATTAATGTAGGTTTATCCAATTATGATTCTATCATAGTCGAGTTTCCTGATGGTAGAAAACTCATTCATTACTACCGAGTTAATAAGCCGGGTAGTAATTCAAATACGTTTAACTATACCGACAAGCGGAATGTGTTTAATCCTGCTAATTTCAAAATGTACGTACTCTCTGAAAAAAGATGTTATTTGGAAACACTCTATATGTACACGCTCACGAATGAGGACTATGCCGCGAGCCGATAAGTTTTCCATTCTGAACGTGCAGAAATAGAAAGCGTTAGATTTATACAGTTGCCCATTACCCAACATTTGTTGCTGTTGACGAATCCGAAAACGCGGGTCATCCTCTGTCTGCCCACCGACCCGGCCCTGTTACAAATCGCTATCCTGACCGATGCCAGCGGCTATTTACCCGTAAATTTCGCACTATCCTATTCCAACGGTGGCGGAGCGCGTAAAAACACTCACGGCTCGCCAAAAGGAGTTTTTGCGGCTGGTTTGTGAGGGTAATTTTCAAAAAGAAATCGCTGACAAAATGGGGATTACCGCCAACACAGTGGAGTCATACAAAAAAGAGTTGACCCGTCGGTTTGGCTTAGGTAGCCGCCGGGAGTTACGATATTTTCTGGCTCCGTATCGTTCCCTGCTGGATTACTAACTAAGTAGTACCCCGTTTAACAGGGGGTGACTTACCCCGTGTAGCGGGGGTTGACGAGTAATTTTTCTCCTTATACCTTTGAGACAACAAAGCCGCTCGTTCCGATTGGACCCGGACGGTGAGCAGCTTGTTGTTGTCTTAATTTTTACTAAAACCAAAGGTAAAGGTATGAACCTTTTCAAAACGATCATCATCTTGATGAGTACGGCGTGTTTACTGTCGTTGGGAATGTTGGCCTGCAAAGAAAGTGTTGAGCCTATTGAAACTACTTTGGATGCACCAGCACCCAAAGCAACTTATCGGGTGGCTCAAACTGGCGAAATCAAGTTGGGTGAGAAACTAGAAAATCCCTATACGCCCGATGTGATGAACAAAGCATTTGTCAACGTGACCAAGAAACTGAAGAACAAGATACCGAAGTCGCCCGTCCGCACTACGCACTACTACGTTCGCTTTTTGCCCAAAGACTGGAAACAGTATGACCTGTTGAAACGAGACACAACAATTCGACTATCTGACATCCCGCTGGATTACGAAGTGGCGGTGCATGGCAACAAATACCACGACAAAACCCTGTGCGACACCTGCCCTACTTGGCAGTATGTGTGTGTCAAAGAGAACTATAAATTTAATTCGGCTATCCGAAAGGAAACTCTGGCGAGTCTGTACATTCCAGAGTCTGACAAGACTCTGGCCGACATGAACATTCAGGAAACGATTGGGGGCAAGAGTTTTCTGGATGCCTTTGTCGATGAAGCTCTGATTCTGACTAAGAACTACGCCGACACGCTCAAGCTAAAAACGCTCAAAACAGGTGGTCGCCTGGCATGGAATCCCTCGGACCGTGTTCGGGTGTTCGATACCCGCCTGAACCAGCTTATTCCGCTGTATGGGGTCAAAATTCAAGCCCGTCGGTGGTTTACGTATCGCCTTGCCTGGACGGATAATAATGGGGACTATTTTTGCCCGGATAGCTTTGACCGTCCGGCGAATTACTCGCTTTGGTTCGAGAGATCAGATTTCGACGTGCGGTCGGGTACGTTTGGTCAGGCCTGGATTGACGGCCCTAAACAAGACGAACCCTGGAATATAGATTTGCAGGACGGTGTAGATCGGTTCTATGCCCATGTCTTTCGGGCTGCTTTCAGGTATCACTATTTACCTATTGACGGGCTAAGTCGTCCACTTTGGGGTTCTCCGACAAAATATGCTGCTTTTGATCAGGGTGGTTCTTCCCAAGGAGCATTCATTGGGAATTGGTCAGTATTTCAAACCAATCCGAACATTTTGATTTAGGCTCATACCTTAAATCGGACTGACAATAATACAATCCTGATAAGTCCTCAAATCAGGCTTCAAAAGTAAACAAAACGTTTCATGCAAAGCGTGTTTACCACGCTTTCGTAAGTTGTAAATC
>JAJAYX010000279.1 GCA_026785985.1 Rudanella sp.
ACACTGTATTGGCTTGTTAATAGCCTTGCTTCACATGGTCTCTGTTCTCTCCTCTTATGCTCAAATGAGGCCCTCTAATGCCCGCGATTCGCTGTTTTGTAAAACACCCGAACCTACCCCCTCTGAAATAAGAGCGTTGGAATCCCAGATAAAACTGGCTCTGGCCGTGAAACAGGCATCGGGCATCGACAAAGCAGGAGTCACCGCCTACGTTCCCATTCGGCCCCACATTTTCCGCCGATCCAACGGCACTGGCGGGATGACCCTCAACAGCCTGAATAACGTACTGGCGCTCACCAATAAATTTTACTTCGACAATGGGTCGGGGATCCAGTTTTATTTCTGCGGCACCTCACCCGATTACATCAACAACGATGCCCTATTCCTGGCTTTTCCCAGCAACGACGAATCATCGGCTGACAGCCGCGATGCCACGAACGCGATGAATGTTTACCTGGTCAATGTATTTGATGACAGTCGTATCCTGGGGTTTGCCAATTTCCCCAATAACTCGGTTCAATCGACACGCTCATTTATCAGAACCGGTAGCCTGTCAGATAGCTATATTGGTAGTTATGTACTCAATCATGAATTGGGCCATAATTTCAACCTCTATCACACCTTTCAGGGTAATTCTCCAAGCAATACTCCCGAACTCGTGACTCGCGGCAGTGACGCCAATTGTACGTTTGCAGGTGACCTTATCTGCGACACACCCGCCGATCCATTTGGTCGAAATGGGGCTACCTCGTCTATCGTAAATGGTTGCGAGGTGTATACTGGCACCATCACCGACCCGAATGGCCAGCCATATAACCCGCAAATGGCCAATATTATGTCGTATTATGACGGCTGTAACTCCCTGTTCACGGCCGGGCAATTTGAGCGGATTCAGGGCGGTTTGGCAGCCCGGCAAAATGCAACGGCCTACACCATCGACTGCCCCCCTACGCCGGTTGCTCCTGTCTCTACCCTGAATGCTACACCCGGACCAAGCGGGGGCATTGTGCTGACCTGGCAGGACAATGCCAGTAACGAAATGGGCTATGTGATCGAACGCTCCACCTCGCCAACAGGTCTTTTTGGGCCAATCGGAGGATTGGGGCCTGACAACACCTCATTTAACGACCTGAACACCAGCTCGTTTACTACCTATTCATACCGTATACGACCCTCCAATAGCACTACGGGTGGGTTGTCGGGGGTTGTTACGGCCACATCGGGAGCTACTTTTTGCCGACCTACATTCACAAGAGGTTGTTATGAAGCGGATGGTCTGGATAGTTTTACCATCAATGACACCGTGATGAGTCAGAATACGGGTTGTTCATCAACGGCTTATAATCAGTATGTTAGCCCTGTTCCCACACTTGTTGCCGGGCAAACAGTGCCAATCGGCGGGCGGCTTCTAAGTACTGTTTATAGAGAAGGGGTCACCATTTGGGGTGACCTGAACCGCAACAATACGTATGAAGCCTCGGAGCAACTCTATCAGACACCTGCCACACTGCCGACCGGGTTTTCGGGGAACCTGACCATCCCGGTCGGCACAGCCGCAGGCTCCCTGAAAATCAGGTTGATTGTTCAATTTGGGGGTAACCCTACCAATCCCTGTGGTAATTACGAATACGGGGAGGGTGAAGATTACGTTGTGCAGGTCAGTTCGACCTGTGCCACCCTGTTCACCACCCGCGCGGGCAACTGGAACGACCCCACCCTATGGTCGTGTAACCGGGTGCCAACGGCCACCGACTCCGTCGAGGTTCGGCACGTTGTTACGGTGCCAGCCAGCACAACAGTCTCTGCCCGGCGTGTTACCTATATAGCGGTAGGCAAGGTTATAATTGGCGCAGGCGGGCGGTTGCTGCTGGGTTTATAGTAACTGAAATACAACGAAACGGGGAGACCACCTTGCTGTGATCTCCCCATTCCATTGGCTGGGTGCGTTTCGAACTTGTGCGTTTTACCAGTATCAGGCAAGACCTTCCACGCAAGAAAGAAATGCACTCCCTAAATTAGTTCGAGGCTCGGTAAAATCGACCATTTTTCGCTGATTGCCCCTAATTTCCTATTTTTGCTCCTTACTTCTTTTATACAACCACCATGTTCGTCGACGCTATTGAGCGCATTGATACCTTTACCCGCCCTATGCACTCCATTGTCCGGCTCTATGGTCACGGCGAGGTTGTTCCTGGCAGTGCTACCCTGTTTTTTGTGAATGACGAAGGCTGCGCCATAACCTGCAAACACGTAGCCGAACTGATTGTGAACGCCGATGCGATCTACCAGAATTACCGTCAGTTTCAGTCGGAAAAGGGGTCGCTGGCACGGGATAAGAACGGAGCAAACCAGGTTCGTCAGCTAGAAGAAAAATACAACCTCCGGGCCGAGAGCATGATTCGGATTCGGAACTCGTTTCACAACTGTTTCGATCAGTTTTCCGAAATCACCATCGACATGCATCCAACCTACGATTTGGCTCTGCTGCGCTTTAAAAAGTATACCCGGAAGCTCTATCCGGCCCATGCCGTTTTCGCCCGCGACAGTAGCTTCATAAAACCGGGCCGGAGCCTGTGCCGATTGGGATACCCGTTCCCTGAGTTCACCAATTTTCGCTACAATCCCCAAACCGACGATATTGAGTGGACCGAAACAGGCCGCCTGAGTTCGGCGCGGTTCCCCATCGACGGCATTGTGACGCGCCTGATTGCCGATCCCGATGGCATCATATCAGGCGTTGAAATGAGTACGCCCGGTTTGCGGGGCCAAAGCGGTGGCCCCCTTTTCGACACTCGCGGACTGATTTACGGAATGCAATCGGCCACGCGGCATCTGCACCTCGGGTTCGATATTCAGGATATGGAAGTTCTGGTCAATAATCGCAAAACAAAGGTCTCGAATTACCCCTTCCTGAATGTGGGCATATGCGTTCATGTGGACGTAATCAAGCGGTTTTTGCGGGAACGTGGCGTGATGTTCCATGAAGCCTGATGTATCTTTGGCCGACCGTACTATCCTCTGCTTTTTATGAATACCCAACTAACTTCCCGACAAACCACGCTGACCGAAGCGGCTATTTCGCTGCTTAAACAGTTAATTTCTACCCCTTCGTATAGTCGGGAAGAAGACAAAACAGCCCTATTGATCGAGCAATTCCTGACCGATCAGGGCATTCCGTTTCAACGAAAAAAGAACAATATCTGGGCCACTAATCAGCATTTCGATCCGGCCAAACCGACGATGCTGCTCAATTCGCACCACGACACGGTGAAACCCAATCCGTCGTGGACACTCGACCCGTTTACTCCGCTGGTCGAGGATGGTAAGCTGTTTGGGCTAGGGTCGAATGATGCCGGAGGGTGCCTTGTTTCGTTGCTGGCCACGTTTTGCTGGTTTTATAACCGAACCGATCTACGCTATAACATCGTGATGGCAGCCACCGCCGAGGAAGAAATTTCGGGCCGCGACGGGCTGGAACTGATCGTGGACGACCTGCCGCCCATTAGCTTTGCCATTGTGGGCGAACCCACCGAGATGCAGTTGGCCGTGGCCGAAAAAGGCTTGCTGGTGATTGATTGTGTGGCCCACGGGCGGTCGGGCCATGCCGCCCGTGACGAGGGCGACAATGCCATTTATAAAGCGATTCAGGATATTAACTGGCTCACGACCTACCAGTTCCCGAAGGTGTCGCCTACGTTGGGGCCGATCAAAATGTCGGTTACAATGATCAATGCCGGGACGCAACACAATGTGGTGCCGGACACCTGCACCTTCACCGCCGACATTCGGGCAACCGAGCAATACACCCTCGAAGAACTCATCGACACCGTAAAAGACAACATCAGTTCGGAGGTCAAACCCCGGTCTATCCGGCTTAAACCGTCGAGCATCCCCATCGACCATCCTATTGTGCAGGCCGGTATTGCCCTGGGCCGCACTACTTATGGTTCACCCACCACCTCCGATCAGGCTTTATTAGATTGCCCGTCGCTCAAATGCGGGCCGGGGCATTCGGGTCGGTCGCACACGGCCAACGAGTTTGTGTACCTCCACGAAGTTGAAGAAGGCATTTGGGGGTATGTAGCGATGATTCAGTCAGTGATGAGTGATGAACGATGAACGGGCTGACGCGAACGGTATTCATCGTTCCTTACTCATCACTACCTTAACCGTATCAATCCGGGTGCCGTCCATCGATTCGACAATGAACGTGAAGGGAGCCATTTCGATGCGTTCGCCCACGCTGGGGAGGTCTTCGTTGAGGGCCAGAATAAGGCCGCCGAGGGTATCGTAGCGGGCCGAGGGTTGGTCGCCTTCGGGGATGTTCCAGCCAAATTTTTCGTTCAGGTAGGCAATTTCATGTCGGGCACTGAGCCGGTAGGTATTGTCGTCGATTTGGCGTTCGGTCCAGTCTTCATTGGTATCGAACTCATCCTGAATTTCCCCAAAAATCTGCTCTACAATATCCTCCACGCTGATAATGCCCGCCGTGCCGCCAAACTCATCGACAACCAGGGCCAGGCTTTTGTGCTCGCTGGTGAACCGGAGTAGCAGATCCTGAGCGGGCATAGTTTCGGGCACTGTTACAATGGGGGTCAGAATGCTCTCGATGGTTTGGGGTTTTTCAAACAAGGCAAGGGCATGGCAGTAGCCAATTATATCGTCGATGCTCTCGCGATAGACCAGGATTTTGGAGTGACCACTATTCTGAAAAGCCCGGCGCAGATCGTCTACACTATCGTCCACTTCAACAGCAGTGACCTCCCGGCGCGGAATCAGGCAGTCGCGCACCCGAACATCCCGAAACTCGATGGCGTTATTGAAAATCCGAGTGTCCACATCCACTTCGTCCTCCGTTTTGGCCTTTGTTTGATTGGCCTGTTGCAGGTAATGATTCAGATCGGTGAGGCCAAAAACGGGCCGGATTTCGTCATGTTTCTGGCGCAAAATATACTTGTTGAAAAGTCGGGCAGTGCCCACCAGCACCCGCACGAGGGGGGCAATAGCCTGATAGATAATCCACAAGGGCACGGCTAACAACTCCAGAAAGGCATCGGGATGAATGAGGGCCAGGCTCTTGGGTAGGTAGTCGGCCACGGGCATAAATACTACGGTCAGGATGAGCGTTTCGAGGGCGATCACTACAAACGGATTGTCGTAATTATCGGGCAAAAAGTCCATCAAAAGGGGATGAAGGCCCGTGACCCCCAACACGGCATACAGAACCAGGAAAAGCGTGTTGCCCACCAGCGTGGTTCCGACAAACAAAATGGGTTGTTTGAGAAACTGCGACACCAGTTTTTCGCCAACGGGTCCCTGTTTGCTGTGCAGTTCAAAATAAACCCGGTTCACTGATAAATAGGCCGTTTCGACTGCCGAGAAAAAGCCGGCCAGAATAAGCGCGAGAAAAGCACCGAGGAGTAGGAGCATAGTGTAGGATACTGGATATTGGACGCTGGCTGTTGGACTTTTCTGGCCGGAAAGTCCGATAGCCAGCGTCTAAAGCCTATTTCTTCTTTTTCTTCTTCTGATCTGCGGCCATTTGTTTAATAGTAGGCGAAATGAATTTTTCGCGTTGAAGCCGTTTATTCCGAACATACTGGAAGGCGAACAACAACCCCAGGCAAAGCATCAGATAAACATAGCTGTCCAGAAATGAGGTGCGCTGGTATTCCAGAATCCAGATAATTAATGCACCGGCAGCACCAGCCAGCAAGAGTGTTTCGTTTAGTTTCATCGTTGGGTGTAATCCTGTCTAAAAATCGTAGACAGAATTCAGACTCCGCTAAGTTAGATCAGAAAAAGACACCACCCAAAACGACCACTTTTTATC
>JAJAYX010000280.1 GCA_026785985.1 Rudanella sp.
CAGTACGCTCTATGCCCAGAGTGTCCGCCGAATTGAGTTGCCTGCTCCCGCCAATAGTGAGTCGATTATTACCATTCCCCTGGGTGATAAAGGCGTGTTGCTGCTCACTAAAACCGACCGTGTTGGTTATCAACTGATCAAATACAGTGCCGACCTCGACCGTGACTGGAGCCTAAACGGTCAACTCCCCGACAACCTCGATTATGTGGCTTCTACCTTCGACGGGCGGGGCGCGGTTTATCTTCTATTTTCGAGTTATAGGTTGCCCGTTTGCCAGGTTGTACGGGTCAGCGTTGGCCCCGGCTTCACCGAACGCTTTACCCTCAACGTGGTCGAACGGTTGCAGGTGACCCACTTCAAAACCTTGGGCGACGGTATTTTTATGGCTGGTGTTGTGGACGAAACGCCCCTGTTATATCATAGCCACTTATCGCTTCGGCAGGCCCGGTTGTTACCCGGTGGCGAGCGGGGCGCGGCTATTCAGTCGCTCGAAGCCGACACCATTCACCAGCGTATGACAGCCTCGTTTACCGTTCGGCGGGGCCGCGAGTTGACATTGGTGGCCAATGTATTTGATGAATATGGGCAGAACCAGGGCCATGCCATCGTTGAACCCGAACCCGATTATGCGCTGCTTAGTGGCCGACTCACGGTGCTCGACGATTCCACCCAACTTGTGTTGGGCAACTACGGCTACCGGGCCATGCAGGCCAACGGGATAGTGGCTTCGCAGGGGGTATATCTGAGCTGGATAGGGGAGGGGAAAGAACCCCGTACCAACTATGTCAGCTTTACGGATTTCAGGAATTTTTTCCGGTATATGGGTAAGCGGGAGCAGGAGCGAATGGACCGCAAAGCGCAACGCCGGAAAGAGGCCGGTTCGGACTTGCGGCTCAACCACCGGCTGCTGGTTCATGAACTGATTCGGTACAATGGGCAGTATGTGATTGTTGCCGAGGTGTTTTACCCGGAGTTTCGGTATCAGAGTGCCTATCCCTACGGAGCCACGTCGTGGTATGGCGGGCGGTATTCGCCCCTGAGCTATTACAGCTTGTATAATCCCTACATGTGGAATCCCTGGTATGGCGCGCGGGGGCTTAGCCCACAGCAGGTATTCGATGGGTATGTGTACACCCACGCCGTGGTGGCTGGGTTCGATGCTGCCGGCAAATTGCTTTGGGACAATTCGGTAGAGCTTGATGCCGAACGCAGCATCGACCTTCAGGAAAAAGTGCGGCTGGTGAAACAGGATGACCAATTGGTACTGTACCACAGCCACAAAGGTCACATCCAACAAACCCTGATTCGCCCCAGTGGCATAGCCGAACTGAAACCCCAAATCGACATTACGCCCATTGTGGCCGATGCCCGCACCCAACCCATGCTGACCGATGATGTCCGGTTTTGGCACGACCGCTATTTTCTGGCCTGGGGCTACCAGAAAGCCGAAGGCCGAAAAACGGTTTTCTATCTTGATAAAATCGAGTTTTAAGCGGGGCCTACTTCCGAACGATGGTTGTTGCTGCTGCCTGGGCTGCGGCCAGAATCGTTATGTCGGCAATGGTCACGTTGGCCGGTGCCGTTACGGCATACAGGATCGAATCGGCAACATCTTTTGCCGTGAGTGGATCGAAACCTTCGTAAACTTTACTGGCACGAGTCTCATCGCCTTTGAAACGCACTACTGAAAACTCGGTTTCAACGGCCCCCGGTGCAATGTTCGTTACTTTGATGCCATGTTGTGTCAGGTCTAAACGCATGCCGGTGCTGAGAGCTTCCACGGCGGCTTTGCTGGCGCAATACACGGCCCCGTTGGCGTAGGTCTGCTTGCCCGCAATAGAACTGAGGTTCACGATATGGCCCCGTTGCCGCGCCACCATACCCGGAATCACCGCCCTCGATACATATAGAAGCCCCTGCACATTGCCGTCGATCATTTGATCCCAGTCGGCCACCTCGCCATCCTGAATAGGCGACATACCGTGGGCATTACCCGCGTTGTTCACCAATACATCGACCATTGGATGGCCATCCTGTTGCCACTCAGTGGGGAGCGACGCGATGGCCCCGGCCACAGTTGCCTGATCGCGCACATCGAACGTTAAGGTCGTTACAGCCGTCGATTGGCTCAATTCAGTCTGAACCTCGGTGAGCCGGTCTGTCCGGCGGCCACACAAAATGAGACGATAGCCGAGGGCGGCAAAAGCGTCGGCAGTGGCGCGGCCAATGCCGGATGTAGCACCGGTAATAAGCGCAGTACGGGTCATAAAGAAAAATTTGTTAGTGGCCCAAAATTACAACCAATATCCAGTTTGGCCCAAAAATTGCAAGCGATAAGTTACTCCTGTTACCACAAAACTATTCCGATACGACTAATAGGAGTAACAGACTCAATCGACCAGAACTATGAATATACCCCTTTACGCTAACCCGTTCATTCGTTATGATTCCTGAATTTTCGGTTGTGGTGCCGTCGTGCAAACAGCCGAACCATCTCCTGAAATGCCTTGACGCATTGAGCCGTCAGAAACTGCCCCATTATCAGTTCGAAATTATTGTGGTAGATGATGCCAACGACAGGGCTACGGAAGCTACCGTTCGGAATTTTACACAGGTTTTTGGTATTGAGGCCCGTTATCTGAGTCAGCCCAAACGAATGGGCCTGGCCGCTGCCCGAAACCGGGGCTGGCAGGCAGCCCGTGGCCGAATCGTGGCCTTCACCGACGATGATTGCCAACCCCAACCCGCCTGGCTTACGTCGGCTTATACCTGCTTCAAACGGGGTGCTCAGGTTGTTTCGGGACAGTTGCGGATTCCGCTTGTCAATCGCCCTACGCCCTACGAACACGCCCCATTATTTACGGAAAGTACTGATTTTACGGCGGCTAACTGCTTTTGTCTACGCTCGGCGATTGACCGGGCGGGTGGTTTTTAGGAAGAATTTTCGATTACCTGGCACGAAGACAGAGACTTACAATTAAGATTGATTCGGAAAGGAATCCCAGTTACGAAATG
>JAJAYX010000281.1 GCA_026785985.1 Rudanella sp.
CTTCAGGTCTTCGTAGTCACGAACAGGAACGGCCTGCCTAAATTCTGCCATTGTCTGCACCTCGCCGAGGTGATGGTCGGCCCCGAATTGGGTTTGGCGAACGCCCGCCATCAGCCTGTTGAAGACCCGTTGTTGGGCCGCGCCGGGCTGATACATCCACTCCTGTTGTCGCTGCACCACCCACCGGGCCAGCGGTTTGCTCAATACCGAACGAATTCCCATAATGAGACAAAAGTACTTTATAATGGAGATAATGGGGAATGGATAATGGATAATGATCTGCCCTGATTTAAAAACCATTAATTGAGTGGACTATACATCGTAGATTGTCTTGATTTCTCTATACTTTTGCATCTTCTTACGAAAACCGAACGTACTAAAAGTGCTTTTGTAACAAGCCTCAAATGGGACTTTTCAATTTTTTAACCAGCGACATTGCGATTGACCTGGGCACAGCGAACACCTTAATTATTCATAAGGATCGTATTGTGGTAGATGAGCCGTCGATCATCGCCATGGATAAGAATAGTGGCAAAGTACTGGCAATTGGCCACAAGGCCATGCAGATGCACGAAAAGACCAACGACAATATCAAAACCATTCGACCACTTAAGGACGGCGTTATTGCCGACTTTACGGCGGCTGAATTGATGATTCGGGGGTTGATCAAGATGATCGATACGGGCAGCAAGCTGTTTTCACCCTCACACCGCATGGTTATTTGTATTCCATCGGGCATTACGGAGGTAGAGAAGCGTGCTGTGAAAGACTCCGCCGAGCACGCAGGAGCCAAAGAAGTTTACATGGTACATGAACCGATAGCAGCCGCCATCGGTATTGGCATCGACATTACGCAACCCAACGGCACGATGATCGTGGATATTGGGGGCGGCACCACCGAAATTGCCGTGATTGCCCTGTCGGGCATTGTTTGTGAACAGTCGATTCGGATTGCGGGCGACGTATTTACCCGCGACATCGTGGATTACATGCGCCGGGAACACAACCTGCTGATTGGCGAACGGTCGGCGGAGCAGATCAAAATGGAAGTTGGCTCGGCCCTGCCCGAACTCGACAACCCACCGTCGGATTATGAAATTCGTGGTCGTGACTTGATGACCGGTATTCCGAAAGAAATTAAAGTAACTTATAGCGAAATTGCCTATGCACTGGATAAGTCGATTTCTAAGATTGAAGAAGCCGTGATGAAAGCCCTGGAGGTATCACCCCCCGAACTTTCTGCCGATATTTATACGAATGGTATTCACCTGACGGGTGGTGGCGCATTGCTCCACGGCCTCGACAAACGGCTGGCTGCCAAGACAAAACTGCCCATTCACGTAGCCGACGATCCGCTCAAGGCCGTAGTAAAAGGCACCGGAGAAGTAATCAAGAATCTGGATTTATATAAGTCAGTATTGATTTCATAAATTGATTTATAGTTTGTGGCTGGCTGACCGGACAGGCTGACCAGAAACCACAAATTATAAACCACAAACAAAAAAATAGGTTTGGGCAACTCGCTCAGACCTATTTTTGCATGTTAGTGGGCCTGTTTGTTCACCACCAGAATCAGTTAGGTAGGGGTTGGGTTGAGGAACCGCTCCGAATCGCATGGAACAGTTAGGATATTTTATACTTCGTAGTCGAAACTTCATCCTGTTTGCGTTGTTGGAGGTGCTGTGCTTTTACTTCATCATCAACACCAATAACTATTGGAGCGCAAGTTTTTTTAATACATCCAATGCCTACGCAGCTAAAATGCTGGCCTGGTCGAATTCGGCCAGGGAGTATACGCAGTTGCGGCAGGTGAACGCCGACCTATCAATGGAAAATCGGCGGCTCCATGCTCAACTAACGCACCTGCAACAGGGTGCGCCCGCTGCCCCCGCTGCCTACAAAGCCGACTCGGTTTTTGCCAACCGCTTTACCTATACGGTGGCCAAAGTGATTAATAACACCACGCAGTTTGCCAATAATTACATCACCATTGACAAGGGGACCGACGATGGGATCCGCCCTGGTATGGGGGTCATTTCGCCCACGGGCGTGGTGGGCAAGGTGAAGCTCTGCAATCGACATTTCTCGGTCATCACATCTATTCTGCACTCGCAGTTTATGGTTTCGTCTAAACTCGTGAAAGCCAACGAAATTGGCACCGGAAAATGGGATGGCATCAACCCGACCCAGTTGCGGCTGGATGCTATTCCACGCTACAAACCCGTCAGTAAAGGCGATTCGGTGGTTACCTCGGATCAGAACTCAACCTTCCCTCCGGGAATTCTGGTAGGGCGCGTCAGCATGGTGGGCATCCAGCCAAACCAGGGATTTCATGATATTACGCTTGACCTTTCGACCAACTTTGGCAACCTATCGTTTGTCTATGTTGTGGAAAACCGGCTCCAGAACGAGCAGGAGCAGTTAGAAAAACAAGTTGAAAACGAAAAGTAGTCAATGACCATTCGCGAAATCCTGAATTACAGTTTTTTATTTGTACTCTACGTGGTGCTGCAAATCCTGATTGTACGCAACCTCGTTCTGTTCAACTATGCCTTCTGCTTTGTTTATATTGCGGCCATCATCCTGCTGCCCTATGAATTGAGTATGACGGCTTTTCTGCTGATTGCATTTGTGACCGGTATTGTTGTCGACACGTTTTATAACACCCTGGGTATGCACGCGGCTGCTTCCGTGCTGATGGCCTATTGCCGACCCGCCATAACCCGCGTATTGATTGACCAGCCGGGCCAGGAATCGCGCGTGGAGCTGACGTTGCAGGAAATGGGGACCGGCGCGTTTTTTCGGTATGTGCTGGTTATGGCTCTGATTCACCATGCCGCCCTGTTTTTTATTGAAGCCAGCAGCCTGACCCTCATCGTTCCCACGCTCATTCGCACCCTTGCCAGTGCGGTGTTAACCACCGTGAGTGTGGTGCTGATTCAGTTTTTTACTAGAAATTAACCGCTTACACGTCAATGCGTAACCCTTTCTTTTACATTCTTCTGGTTGTACTAGTTGTGCTAAATGCCTGGCTGCTAGCTAATCCTAACCTAATTGGCCGGGTGGGCGTTTTTCTGTACGAATACGATTACATCAGCACGTTTCCCCGTGCGCTGGGCATGGTCGCGGCCGTGGTTGTGGTGGCTCTGTTGGCTGGCCTGGCCGTTCGGCGGTTTTTTGGCCGAGCCATTGCGCTGGTTGTCCTGGCCATGCTGGTGGTAATGGGCCTGTTGTGGGTGGTGCAAAGCGTGGGGCAATTCACCACGGGAATGTATCAGTTCACGGGAGCGGGTTTCAAAGCCGGGGCCATGCTCTTACCGGGCCTGGTGACGCTGGTGTTTAGCAAATTCTTTTACGATGTACTGACGCAAAAACGGTGAAAAACCAGCTCCTGATAATCCTGCTGCTGTTGGTTCGCGGGGCAACGGCGCAATCGGTCGTGCTCCGTCCCGACCGCGTGTTCGATGGCGTGCAAATGCACGAGGATCTTGTGGCTGTTGAGGGCAACCCGGTTCAGGCTATCAATAGCGTTCGGAACGTTCGGATGGTGATGAAAGGAGGACGTATAGTAACAGATTAGACCTGTATTTGAGAATTTACGGACTGCATACGCCTACGGGTTTGTTTTTGCCTTAATTTCGCCGGTCAAGTCACAGGGAGGTCTGCCACCTATAGCCGCCCGTTTATCAATCTGTTAACCCGAATAGCTTACGAACTGAATTTTATGGCAAACGTCGCTGAATTAACCGTTGATGGTAAAACGTATCAGTTTCCCACGTTGGAAGGAAGTGAACACGAAAAAGCTATCGACATCTCCAACCTCCGTGACCAAACGGGCTTTATCACGTTAGATAAAGGATACAAAAATACGGGTGCCACCCAAAGTGGTATTACGTTCCTGGACGGTGAAGAGGGAATTCTCCGCTACCGGGGCTATCCCATTGAAGACCTCGCGGCCAAAGCCAGTTTTCTGGAAGTCGCTTACCTGCTCATCTACGGCGACCTGCCTGCGCAGGAACAACTCGATCAGTTTCAGACCAACATTCGTCGGCATACGATGGTGAACGAGGATATGCGCAAGATTTTTGAAGGCTTCCCCGTCAATGCGCACCCAATGGGGGTGCTGTCGTCGCTGGTGAGTGCCATGAGCGCGTTCTATCCCGATTCATACAACGACAAACTGCCCGACCAAACCGATCTGCACATTGTGAGGTTGATGGCCAAGTTGCCAACCATTGCTACCTGGTCGTTCAAAAAATCGCAGGGCCACCCGGTCAATTATCCCAAAAATTCGCTGGACTACTGCTCGAACTTCCTGCATATGATGTTTGCGTTGCCGGTTGAGGAGTATACCGTTGATCCGATGGTGGCCGAAGCCCTGAACGTGTTACTGATTCTGCACGCCGACCACGAGCAAAACTGCTCTACCTCAACAGTGCGCCTGGTGGGTTCGTCGGGGGCTAATCTTTACTCGTCGATTTCGGCGGGGATTAACGCCTTGTGGCGGCCGCTGCACGGTGGTGCCAACCACGAGCTGATCGAAATGCTCGAAGACATCCGCAACGATGGGGGCGATGTGGCTAAGTATGTGGATATGGCGAAAAATGCCAAGCAAACGGGCTTCCGCCTGTTTGGGTTTGGACATCGGGTTTATAAAAACTTCGACCCCCGCGCCAAAATAATCAAGAAAGCTGCTTATGATGTACTGGATAAATTGGGAGTAAACGACCCTGTTCTCGAAATCGCTAAAGGCCTTGAAGACGCAGCACTCAACGATCCGTACTTCATTCAGCGCAAACTGTACCCGAACGTCGATTTTTATTCGGGTATTATTTACCGCGCCCTTGGCATCCCGACGAATATGTTTACGGTGATGTTTGCCATTGGCCGACTGCCGGGCTGGATTGCAC
>JAJAYX010000282.1 GCA_026785985.1 Rudanella sp.
AGGCAATGATCAGCAGGGCGGGTAAACCAATGATGCCCGCAATGGTAAGCAGGTTGTTTCGCCGGTTGATGTTCATGCCCGGCACATCCAGAAACTTCGCCAAGGCAAGGCTAGTGGCTACTTTGGCAAACTCGGCGGGCTGAATGGAGAATCCGCCAAATTTAAACCACGACCGCGACCCGTTCACATTCGACCCAGCCACCAGCACCAACAACAGCATCAGGATCATGAAGCCATAGAAAACGTAGGCAAATGAGTCGTAGAATTTGTGGTGAATGGCCAGTACACAAATCATCAGAATAACCGTGGTGCCAATCCACATGAGTTGCTTACCGGCATTGGTCGAAAGATCAAAAAGGCTCGTTTCGGCTTCGGGGCTATAGACCGCAGCATAGACGTTGAACCAGCCCATCATTACACAACCAATGTAAAGCGCGACGGTGAGCAGGTCAATATTTTGCGAAAAAGGATCGTTACGGGACATAGTTACAGGGGGCAGGTGTTCACTGTTCACTGTTGGCTGCTAACTGCCCATTATGTATGGATTTTCGCGTCGTGTCTTTCCGAATCGAATCGGCTTTGCGGGGTGTTTTGACGGGCAGGACTTTTGGCCCTTTATAGCCAGGCAACATCGACACGGGCGGCATCAGGCGTTGCTTCTTCACGTATTCGTCGAGTTTGGTAGCCTCCGTTTTTCGTTTCAAAAAGCGTTCGGCAATGAGGGCTGCTACCGGAGCAGCGGCAGAACCACCCCAGCCGCCATATTCCACAAACACGGCGATGGCAATTTTGGGGTTATTCATGGGCGCAAACCCAATAAAAATCGAGTGGTCGTATTTATGGCTGAACTTGCTGTTCTGCGCTGTGCCGGTTTTGCCGCATAGGTCGATGCCCGGAATGTCGGCCATTTTGTTGACCGTTCCGGCTACCACCGCCATCCGCATACCTTCGATCACGGGCAGATAAAACTTGTAGTCGATGTCGGTTGGGTGTTTTTCTAAGTACTGTTGCGGCACCCGCTGCCCGACCCGCCCGAACCCTTTGAGGTAATGAGGAGGTATGTACCAGCCCCGGTTGGCAATGGTGGCCGCCAGATTCACCAGTTTCAACGGGCTAACCAGCAATTCACCCTCGCCAATACTGAGCGAATAGATGTTGGAGAATTTCCAACGGTTTTCGCCCCGGTACATGCGGTCGTAGGTCTCCACGTCGGGCAAATTACCTTTGAGTTCGCTGGGCAGATCAACGCCGAGTTTTTGCCCTATCCCAAACTTCACAACCGCGTCGTGCCACTGATGCAACCCAATGGCCGAGGCTTTGAACGTGTTCGACTCGCCATTATGGTAAATCATCTTGCGGAACACGTTGTAGAAGTAGGGATTGCACGAATTCTGCACGGCTCCCCGCAGGTTGTTACCGCCCCGGCAGTGGCAGCGCATGGGCGAGCCACTGTGGCCATAGAACGTATTCGTAAAAAGTGATCCCTGCTGTTGGGCTACCAGGGCTTGGATTAGTTTGAAGGTAGAGCCGGGCCGGTAGCTGGCCATGATCGGGCGGTTTATGAGCGGCTTGTAGGGGTCGCGCACCAGTTTGACGTAATTTTTTGAGAAGTGCCTGCTCGACAGAAGATTAGGATCGTAGGTTGGGGCCGATACCGATACCAGAATTTCGCCCGTACCGGGTTCCACCGCAATCACACTGCCAATGCGGTTTTGCATCAGACTGTCGGCGTATTTCTGTACCTCCACATCAATGCCGGTGTAGAGGTTTTTCCCGGCCACCGCCATCGTGTCATATTCCCCGTTTTTGAACGAGCCTTTAGCCACGCCCCGCACGTTTTGCATCACGAATTTAACGCCCCGCTTGCCACGCAATTCTTCTTCATATTGCTCTTCCAGCCCGTTATGACCAATGTAATCGCCCTGCCGATAATAGGGAAGCTCCTGATTATCCAGCTTTTTCTTACTTATTTCTGATACATACCCAAGCGCGTTGGCCATCGTATGGGCCGGATACGTCCGCATTGAACTCATGCGTGGTTCAAAACCCCGGTAGTCCACCAGGGCATCCTGAATTCGGGCGAAATCTTCTTTGGAAAGCTGCCGCATAAACAGCGACGGTTTCACGTAGGAATAACCTTTGGCGAACTGCATGATGCTGTCGAACTCCGGCAAGGTCAGATCCATCATCCGGCAAAAAGCGGTTGTGTCGGGAATGCGCACCTGTTTGGGAGTCACATATAAGTCATAGACGGGGGTGTTATAGACGATGAGCTTGCCGTTTCGGTCATAAATCTGACCACGATACGGTATTTCGATCACTCGCTTGATCGAGTTATTCGATGATTCGAGCGAATAACTGTCGTCTAAAATCTGAAGATAAAACAGGCGGGACAGATATATCAGCCCGACGAGGCAAAAAACCCCGATGATGATATATTTACGATTCTCTAACATGAGACTAATTTCCGGAAATCCAGGCTACGCAGTTCAAACCCACTACAAAGTTAATCAGAAGTGAGGGGGGATGGGTGAAGAGGGGATGAAATTTTTAATTACTCACCAACCCCGCGCC
>JAJAYX010000283.1 GCA_026785985.1 Rudanella sp.
AGGTTGCTACGTCCGTCGGTGTTGGCCAGATTCTGCTTGGTATAGGTTCCATTGATATTCATACCAATGCTCAGGAACTTGTTTACCTGCCCCGACAAATTGCTGCGGGCCGAAAAGCGGTCGTAGTTGGTTTTGATGATTGTTCCGGCTTCTTTGTAATACCCTACCGACAGCAACGACTTTATTGGCCCCTTGCCCGACGAAATGGTCAGGTTCATGTCCGTGTAAGGGGCATTGTTGTCCATGATTTCGCCAAACCAATCCGTCGAAAATTTGGTCTGTTCGGGGAAGCGATACCCAATCGGAACTTCGTCGATGGTTGGTTCGCGTTTTTGAAAATACCGGATACCATCCATGAAAATGTCTTTTTTGAACTGGGCAAACTCAACCCCGTTCAACATGGTCACGCGCCGGGAACGCGGAGTACTCTGAATGCCATAATCAAGCGATAAATTGATGCCCACCTTTCCTTCTTTGCCGCTTTTGGTGGTAATCAGCACTACGCCATTGGAACCCCTTGCCCCGTAAATAGCGGTCGAAGCGGCATCTTTCAGGATCGAAATGCTCTCCACATCGTTGGGGTTCAGGTTTTGCCCCACCGAAGTTCCCACCGCAAACCCGTCGATAACATAGAGCGGATCGCTACCGGCACCAAGCGAGCCGATACCTCGCACTCGCACCTCAAATATATTACCGCCCGGCGTGCCGCTTTTTTGCTTCACCACCACACCCGCTGCTCGCCCCTGTAAGGCCTGATTAGGGTTATTGGCGGGCTGTTCGCCAATGTCGCGCATACTGATTACTGATATCGCCGAGGTAATATCTTGTCGGCGTTGCGAGCCATAGCCCACCACTACCACTTCGTTCAGGATTTGGTCGTCGGGGAGCAGTGTAACGGTGAGCGTGGTTTGGGTGCCAACCAGCACTTCCTGCCGGGTATAACCCACAAAACTGAACACGAGCGTGGCCCGTTCGTTGGGCACCGAAAGGCGATAACTGCCTTCCCCGTCTGTTGTGGTGCCCTGCGTTGATCCTTTCATAATCACACTCACGCCGGGCAAACCCGATCCTTTTTCATCGACCACTTTTCCCGACACAACCACGTCGGCGAGATTTACACGTGTCTGATGATGAGGTCTATTTGCCGGCGCATGAAAGGCAAGGAGCGGAGTGTCTTTTGTGGGGTTGATTGTTTGTACAGTCGCATGCTGTGCCTGTGCATAGCGGGCAAAACTGCCCGCCAATAGCCCAAAGGCTATTACTTGGTAAAGTCTCTTCATTATAGGAATGTGTAAAGGTATGTGATAGAAATTGACTCGAAATGAGACTATTTCTTAAACAAATATTACCAGATCAAGCCCTATTGCTTTCCTACACTTTCCTATTTTTAATAAATTTAAAATATATGCTTTCAGAATAGCAGTTCAGGTCTTTATGCCGGGTTCAGGTGGTGCTATATCAATCATTTTGCAAAATCGCCAACTCCCCCGTTCTTTGTGCCGGTTCTCAACCAAACCGGACTTCAACTGAACCTCTATCGTATGCTCATTACAACTACGCCTAACATCGAAGGGAAACGCATTACCAACTACATCGGCTTAGTCAATGGAGAGGCTATTATTGGGGCCAATCTCGTGAAAGACTTCTTTGCGGGTATCACCGACATTGTTGGCGGCCGCTCCAGTGCCTACGAACAGGGCCTTCGCGAAGCCAAAAGCATTGCCATCAAAGATATGATAGATCAGGCCCAGCGGCTGGGAGCCAACGCCATTATTGGGGTCGATCTGGATTTTCAGACCATCGGCGGCAACGGAGCCATGCTCATGGTGAGTGCCAACGGCACCGCTGTGGTGGTTCAGTAATAACCGACCATCCGGCAAATTGAGGGGTTGGTGTAAAACAGGATTGAGTGATTGAGTGATTGAGCGGTTGAGCGATTAACTTTACTACTGATTGTTTGGCAGCCAGTTAGGTATTGTGTTGTTTTTACTCAATCACTCAACCGCTCAATCACTCCATAAACAGTGAAACTCTTCCGCCAAATACTCGAAAGTTTCCGCTTTGCCTGGCAGGCGTTGCGGTCTAACCTGCTCCGCACTACGCTCTCACTGTTGGGCGTTACCATCGGTATTTTTGCCATTATCGCCGTATTCACGATGGTCGATTCCCTGGAGCGAAACGTCAAGGAAAGCCTTAATTTTCTGGGCGACCGGGTGCTGTATGTACAAAAATGGCCGTTTGTGTTTGGCGCCGAATACCAGTGGTGGAAATATTTTCAGTGGCCTGAGCCAACCTACAACGACTACAAGGTGCTGTCGGAGCGGCTCGAAAATGCCGAAGCCGTGTGTGCAATGGGGGTCAAAGGTAATGTGAATGTCAAAAATGGCAACAACAGCCTGCCCGTCCGTATTTCGGGCGTGACGATGGACTACAACAAGATTTCGGAAGTACCCATTGGACAGGGCCGCTATTTTGCCCCGCAGGAGCAGGAGTCGGCGCGGAATGTTGCCATTATCGGTTCTGAGGTGGCCGATGTGCTTTTTTCAAGCCAGTATGCGGTGGGTAAAACTATGAAAATCAATGGCTTGAATTTTCAGG
>JAJAYX010000284.1 GCA_026785985.1 Rudanella sp.
CAATAAACTCTATAAGGCTGTGAATGCCTTTGGGGAACAGGTGAAGCGCGTGGCTAAAGAAGACAAAGAGTCGATTTTGGCCAGCCGTCTCTCGTTCAACCTCAACGCCATTGTGGGTGGGCAATTGGAAGACGACGACGAACACAAACTCTACCAGCTTTATCCCGAAGGCAATTGGGTGGAGGTGGACAGTGGGTCACTTTTCAAAGTCATCGGGAATTCGGGCTATGGAAAGCAGCTGCTCTTCCGAAACCTCACCTACGACACCAGCCTGGCCGAAGCCCTCAAAATCGGATTTCTGGCCTTCGATGCCACCCGCGTCAGTGCCAATGATGTGGACTATCCGCTCGACGTAATCATTTATCCGAATAGCAGTTTCCACATGACCGAACACCGGCTGGAAAAGGACGATATGGACGAGATTTCGCACCAATGGAGCGCGTTGCTCAACAACTCTGTGCGTAAACTCCCCACCTACTGGATGGACCCTATTTTTGAAAAAATTAAAGCCGGGAAACACTAATGAAACTCCATGTTCGCCATACCTCCACCTATACGTACGACGGCCCGGTAGCACTGAATCCACATATGTTGTATCTGTATCCCCGCACGTATCCGTATCAGCGGCTGATCGCCTACGAACTAACTATTGACCCGGCTCCCTCCAAAACCGTGCGGAATGTGGATGCAGAGAGCAATGTGCAACAGGTTGTGTTTTTTAACAGCCCCACCCGTCACCTTCGCGTGGTGGCCGATATGACCCTGCAATCGGATGATTTCAACTCGTTCGACTTTGTTATTTTTCCGTTCGAGAGTAAAAAACTCCCCGGTTTTCGCTACGAACCGGGTGTGGAGGCCCTGTTGCATCCCTACTTAGACAGAACTACGGTTACGGCGGAGATTGAGCTATGGGCGCGTCGGATGGCTGCCGGAGCCAACTGGGAAACCATTGAGTTTTTGTCGGTACTGAACCGAACCATTCGGGGATTTACCTACGAAACCCGCGAACAGGGCGCACCCCACCCACCCGAACAAACCTTATTGAACCGGCATGGCTCCTGCCGCGACTACACGGTGCTGTTCATGGCGGCCTGCCGGAGTTTGGGTCTTGCCGCCCGGTTTGTGAGCGGTTATCTGTTTGGCAATCCCCAACAGGAACACGAGCTACACGCCTGGGCAGAGGTCTATTTGCCCGGCGCGGGCTGGCGCGGCTATGATCCCACCGAAGGGTCGGTGGTGAACAACCGCCACATTTTCCTGACCAGCACCGCCCAACCCGAACTGGCCGCGCCCATAACGGGCAGCTACAGCGGCTCGGCTTCGGCCACGTTCCACAATGAACTGGAGATCGAGAGCGATACAGCGGTGGATATTTGAGGAGGTTTATACTTTCGTATTAAGACATAGTTAACTCATCCAATGGCTTTTTTTGATAATACTGCCCCTTCCGTTAACCCAAAAGGTGGCCCCGTTGATCTATCAACGATTGCGGGTTTGCAACACGCTCAATACACCGTCACCTGGGAACCCATGTATGCTCCTGATTTCCCTTTCGAACTCCGGGAGCGTATACCGCTTTTGTACGAAGCGATACAGCATCGCCCCAATCATCAGTTAGTGGAGCAGATCCGTCAGTTGGTTCGTCAATACCCCGACATTCCATCTCTGAAAAACTACCTGATGCTGGCATACGCCAAAATGGGGAACACCAAAAAAGCATCGGAGGTGCTCGAACAAACCCTGCAGCAACACCCGCGTTACTTGCTGGGGCTGGTCAATAAAGCCAATGAACTATTGATTGTTAAAAAGGACACGGCGGCTGTAGAGGAGTTGTTTGGTGGCTCTCCCACCGATATTAGTCTTTTATACCCTGAACGCACGGAGTTCCATGCCTCTGAAGTGGCTAACTTCGACAACCTGGCCTTCTTGTATTACATCGCCAAAAGAAACCCCGCTGAAGCCGAAAATAGGTTGCGGACTTTGCGCGACATTGGGTATCACAGCGTTGATCAGCTACGGGCGATGAAAGACCGGCTGGACAGGGCCTGGCTTCTGTTTAACATAGCCAAAATGCAGGCTGGTGCGGCCAATTCCGTTACTGTAGAAGGTTATTTCCGGGCGCAAGATCAGCAAACCACCGAGCCGCCTGCCTTTGAGCATCCCGAAATCGACTGGCTGTATCAACACGGTCTGGGCAAAGACGATAATCCGCTGCCCGCCGACAAACGCGACGTGCTGCTGGCTTTGCCACGTCCCTCACTCACCCGCGATTTGTCGAAGGTTCTGCTTGATACGGTGTATCGGTACGACTACTTTGCCAATCAGGATTGGGACGCAACCCACCAAAGTTTTGCCAGCCATGCCCTGCTACTGACTGCCGAACTGCGGGCCTACGAGTGCCTGGAAGCCGTTTTGGAGACCCTCCGGCAAGACAACGAGTTCCGTGAATTGTGGTGGGGCGATTTCTTAACCGACTACTACGAACCCTATTTCCGGCAACTGCTGCCCGCTCAGGCCGATGCCCTGAAAGCGTTTATGCAGGAGCCGAATGGGAATACGTACTCGAAAACGCTGGCTTCAGAAGCTGTTGACCAAGCCGTGTTGGCTGACCCAACGCTCAAAACAGTTGCTCAGAACTGGTATGCCGATGTGCTAACCTTTTTGCTCGCCCACGCCGACGATGAAACGCTGCTGGACACCGACCTGCTGGCGTTTATAATCGGCGATATAGTGGATCTCCAACTGACCGATTTGCTGCCCCAGATTCGGGATGCGTTCGGGCGGGGGCTGGTGAACGAGAGCATTGGCGGTGATCTGGCCTACGCAGAGGAGAAAATGCAAAACCCGGCTTTCGCCCCCAACCGTCGTCCCCTGTTGCCCATCGCCGAGGCATACGACTATTGGCTCGACCCGGCTGCTTACCGCAAAGCGCACCCTGAACCGGAGCGTGAAAAATTCCGCGACGACTTTTTCGACGAACTGGAAGCCAAACAAAGCGAGTGGGATTTTCTGTATGAGAATGACGAAGTGGAAAAGACTATCCCAGCCAAAAGCATCAAATCGTCGCCGTTCTATATCGAAGACCAGAAACCCCGGCAAGTAGCCCCAGTGCCAAACCGCAACGACAAAGTATCGGTGAAATACACCAATGGCACCGTGCTACGCGACGTGAAATTCAAGAAAGTAGAAGCCGATGTGAAGGCAGGGAAATGTGTGTTGGTGTGAGAGGGGGGATTTTGTATTGAGTAGGGATTATCGAGGGAATACGGAAAACACTGATGAGTCGGCTTCGCGTGGTCGGCACCCGGTAAATAAGGCGGCTACTGGCGCAGCGATCCGGCTTTCCTGTAACTGCCCATCAATCAAACGATAAATTCGGTCGGCTATGCCCGACAGGTCGGTACGGAAACAGAGCGCGTTGACCGAAAGTGTTTCAAAAGCTTGTTGTAGCTGTGGGGTTTCGGTGGGCTGTTGTTCGAGTTCGCCCTGTATGTACTCATACATCCGGTCGAAGGCAACACCCGCTTCCTGTACCTGCAGGTTGGTCAGAGCTAAAGCACCAACTGCCGGGAACAAACTGCCAATCATCGTCAGAACGGCCATCATCTCCCCAACTTTGAGCGTATTGGCCAACACAAACCACGAAGCTCCCGCCAGCAAAGCCGTCAGCAAAACAGCCCCTACCAGTTCGGCTACCAGGTTCAACCGAAGGCTAATCAGCCCTAACCCATAGATTTTTTGCTGGTAATGACCGTAGATACGGGCCGTTAGCTGGCTGAAAAACGGTTGCCGATTATTCACCTTAATCACATCAATACCCTGCAAGGTATCAACATAATGGCTCTCGGTATGAGCCGATGCCGCCATAACCTCGCGTTGGGCCTTGTTGATGGCACGATGATACCGCCAGATTAACCCGCCGTAGAGCGGCATACACAGGAGCGTTGCCCAACCCAACGATACTGAATAGGAGAAAATGAATCCTGCACAAATGAGGGCGACCAATACATTGATAATGACTGCCCCGGTCAGATAGCTGACACTACGCTGAATCCGGCTTGTATCGTTCAAACGGGCCATGAGTTCCCCCGTCTGGCGGTTGTCGAAAAACGACCTGGGCAGGTAGAGCAGGGTATTGAAAAACTGCTGAACCAGCCGGTTGTTGAAATCCCGGCTTTGTCGGTTGAGCAGAAACCCCCGCAAAAATGCAGCCCCCGACCGGGCCATCAGCAACACTGCCAACAGCAACAGGCCGAGCATGAGCCGTTTGGTGTCGTGTTTAGGCAGAATTTCGTCCAGTAGTTTCTGCGAAAAAATGGCCGTTGACAAACCCAGCCCTGCCGTCAGGATGCCCATCCCCGCAGCAATAGCCAGCAACGGCACATCGGCCCGAAGGAGGTTCAGGAGCCATTGACGTTAGCCGGCAGAGGACATCCAGTTCCAGCCTGTCTATCAACGCCCAAAGGCAACCGGCATCCGGTATGGCTTCGGGTAGGAGACAGACAACAAGCTGTGTTTGTGGGGCATTCTGTCGAATGCCATCGAATAGCGCGGGTTGATGTAGATAGTCGCTGGTGACGACCGTAAAGCGCGGTTGCTCAGTGAGCAAAGCGGCCAGAAATACACCGGGGTCGCGGTGCGGAGGTTTGTACAACAGGCTCCCCTGCATTAGCAGCGGCAGCGATGAGAAACGAATCAGAACGGTGGGGGCTAAGGGCGATAAGCGTCATCGGGTTTTTGATAAACGGTGGTTCTATTCATTCCTTAGTCGTTTCTGAGCACCGAAACGTAATCACTGCGTTTAAAAAAAAACAAACAATTTTCCGGAAATAGTCCGTACAGGAAGTAAAATGCTGGTCTTCAATTAGTTATATGTCGAAAGGTCTCGCCCCATTTTTCGATTTCTGCGTACTTTTACAATGAATGTATTGCGTGTTTTTGCTGGAAGAAGGTCGGCCTCCAAGTCCGTGTGTGGTAGTGGCAGGCGATGGTTGAAAATCCCCCCTTTCACTGACCGCCACAACACGCTGTAACCTGATGGAGCAATTAAACATTGGCCGTACCCGTTGAAAAAGAACAAACCGTGCATACCCTACCGTGTTGTATGGTTATCTTTGCCGGATTACTAAACAAGTTCTTTACCCAATTCACGTGGCATTAATTAAATCTATCTCCGGTATTCGTGGGACGATTGGGGGGCGTAGCGGAGAAGGTCTGACACCGTTGGACGTTGTAAAATTTTCGGCAGCATTCGGGCAATGGCTCCGGCAACGGGCAACCGCACAGGGCGTAACAACCACACCTACCGTGGTGATTGGGCGCGATGCCCGATTGTCGGGCGATATGGTGTCGCGGTTGGTGTCGGCCACATTGCAGGGGCTGGGCATTAACGTTGTTGACCTGGGTCTTTCAACCACACCAACCGTCGAATTGGCCGTTCCGGCAGAGGGGGCTATTGGTGGTATTATCCTGACAGCCAGCCACAACCCCATTCAGTGGAATGCCCTCAAACTCCTCAATGAGAAAGGTGAATTTATTTCCGGCAACGACGGTGCCGAGGTGCTGGCCATTGCTGAAGCCGAAGCCATCGACTTTGCCGAAGTACGCAAACTTGGTACTTACTGCACCGACGATACCTATCTACAAAAACACATTGATCAGATTCTGGCTTTGCCTTTGGTGGATCGTGCCGCCATTGCAGCCCGTAATTTTCGAATTGTAGTCGATGCCGTGAACTCCACGGGGGGCATCGTGGTGCCCATGCTTCTGGAAGCCCTCGGCGTGGAGCAGATCTCCAAACTGCACTGCGAACCAACCGGCCACTTTGCTCACAACCCCGAACCACTGCCCGAAAACTTAACCGATATTATCAATGCCGCCAAAAAAGATAATATCGACCTTGGCATTGTGGTTGACCCCGATGTGGATCGGCTGGCTCTGATTTGTGAAGATGGTTCGCCGTTTGGTGAAGAATATACGCTGGTGGCCGTGGCCGATTATGTGCTGAAAAACCAGCCCGCCGGTTCGGCACCGGGCAACACGGTCTCAAACCTGTCGAGCACCGTTGCTCTTCGCGATGTGACCCGCAAAGCTGGTGGCGAACATTTTGCCTCGGCTGTTGGTGAGGTGAATGTGGTCGATATGATGAAAGCCAAAAACGCCGTGATTGGGGGCGAGGGCAACGGAGGTATTATTGTTCCTGAACTGCACTATGGCCGCGATGCGCTGGTTGGGATTGCTCTGTTCCTGACGCACTTAGCCAAGTTTGGAAAGTCGGCTTCGATGCTGCGCCGGACCTACCCGAACTATTACATCTCTAAAAACAAGATCGAGTTAACACCCAACATCGATGTGGACGCGGTGCTTGAACGCATCAAAACGAAGTATGCCCGCAATCCGATCAATACGATTGACGGAGTGAAAATTGAGTTCGACCGGGAGTGGGTACACCTGAGAAAATCAAATACGGAACCAATTATCCGCATTTATTCCGAGTCGGATACGCTCTCGACAGCCGAACACTTGGCCAGCAAAATTATCCAGGATATCAGGGAGGTACTAAACGAGACTCGATAGACTATTCAGGAATCGGGTAACGGCTATTCAGGGACAAAGCGAAGCCCCCAATCATTTTGGTTGGGGGCTTCGCTTTGTCCACTTTAACCGCTTACTGTCGTTGCCAATACATATAGCCTGCCAGGGCCACTTGCGCTCCAACTACGAACAAAATCATCACCATAATTTGCCCATTTGTGGTGGAAGTCTGTTGAGCGAAATAGCCGCATAATACCGCGTATAGCCCCAAACCAATCAGCAGTAAACTGGCATTCCGAGCCATTCGATTAGACTCATTATCAGTGAGTTGATTATTTTTGGCAAATCGGTCTGTTAGCTTGAATCGCCAGACTGCGGCACCCAACAAGGCCATGATAGCCCCAATTACGGAATAGGCGAGGAGAAGCATCGTGCAACTTGTCCGTTGAATAGTTTTAAAAGAAGCAATACCCAAATAGATGTTCCTTTGAATGAAGTAAAAACAGTATTCACTCACAAAACTCAACACAACGTTATGAATGTCAAGCGCGTTTTCGGAATTATCCTGACTTTACTCGGATTGGTGGGCCTGATAATGGGCGGTAAAGACCTCATGGCGGGCGGAGTAGCCCAGGGATCATGGGTTTATCTGGGCCTCGGAGCCATTTTCTTCTTCACCGGCATCAGCCTGATCCGCACGACGGGAGATACGGCAAAATAAGAATTCAGTGAACAGCCATCAGCCAACAGGGAACAGTTTGCTGACACTTAAACTACCCATGCGTCATCAAACTGTTCCCTGCCAAAGCCCCGTCGGATACGTTCCTTCCTCGTGCAGCTTGGCGAGGGCGGCCTGAACCGTGGGCTTGTCTTCGGGATAGGTCACGCCAAACCAGGCTGAGTGGCTGTGGAACACTTTACAATGCCCCGTGTCGGTCTGAATCAGCGTTGACATTACCGTTGGAATATAGAATTCGGCTTTGGGCGAGTCGATATTAGCAATGGCGTAGCTCTCGAACTGCTTCTGTACCAGGGGAAATACCGACGGTTTGAATCCCCAGAAATTCATGGAAACAGGGGTGTCAGGAGCCAATTCATTGAGACGGTTAGCGGCCTCGAACCCAATGCGCGGGTTGGTTGCGCCCGTTTCTGCTTCGTAGATTTTGGTGCGCGCGATCACCGAGAGCAGATTGCCTTTGGGGGCCACCGAACACACGCCCCGCGACACTGAACCGTTCTCTGAGAGCGTGTTTTTGACTTCGTAACCCACCATCGCGTGGAGTTGGCCATCGGTGTTGGTACGCAGAAAATCGCCCAACACCTGAAACGCTTCCTGACCATAGAAATCGTCGGCGTTGATCACCGCGAACGGTGTGGTGGTGTGGTGATGGGCGCATAGCATGGCATGGCCCGTTCCCCAGGGTTTCGTGCGTTTCACTTCGCCCACTTCTTCGGGTACGCAGGAGCTTAGCGCCTGAATCGCAAAATCAACTTCCAGTTTGCCTCGTAGTTTGGGCAGAAAAATTTCTTCAAAATCGGCTCGAAGCTCTTCCCGGATAATAAAAACGACCTTGCCAAAACCAGCGCGGATTGCGTCGAAAAGGGAATAGTCGATGATGGTTTCGCCGTGTGGACCAAATTGGTCAAGCTGTTTTACGCCCCCGTAGCGGCTGCCCATACCGGCTGCCAGAATCAAAAGTGTTGGTTGCATTCGGTTGTTTATAAGCTCATTTATGGCTCAAAAGTACGGATAGGAACGCGGATTCCTTTGCCGGGATGACAAAATACGAAAACCCATTCAATCACTTTAATGGAAAATAGTTCTCCTGAAAGTACAATTGTTAAAAACTTGTCGTTATAATTGTATGCTAAACAATTATTGTTTTATCAATTAAATACAAACCCTCTAAGCCACCATGTTTTATCACACGCTCGGTCGTATTCCGCCAAAGCGGCACACGCAATTCGAGAAACCAACCAATGCGCTGGGGGAGGCTGGTGGGCTTTACTACGAGCAGCTATTCGGCACCATCGGTTTCGATGGCATGTCGTCCCTGTTATACCATGTTCACCGCCCAACGCAGGTGAAGGCCTTGCTCGATTCGGTGGATGTGACCCCGAAAGTGGCAGTGAATAAAAACATGCTGGCCCGCAAACTACTTGGTTTTCAGGCCACGCCCACCGAACCTGCCGGTCGTGCCGATTACCTCACAAGCCGGGTTCCACTGCTGTTCAATAACGACCTGATTGTGGGCGTGGCGGCACCGCATCAGTCGATGACCGGCTATTTCTACAAAAACGCCGACTCCGACGAACTGCTGTTTGTGCATCGCGGGTCGGGCCGCTTGCGGACGTTGCTGGGCAACATTCCATTTGGTTATGGTGATTATCTGGTGATTCCACGTGGAATGATCTACCAGATCGAGTTTGATCGGCCCGCGTCCGGGATGACCGACGAGGAATGCCGTTTGCTCTATGTAGAGTCGCATTCACCGATTTACACACCCAAACGATACCGGAACCATTTCGGGCAGTTACTGGAGCATTCACCATTTTGCGAACGGGATATTCGCCGTCCGCAGGATTTGGAAACCCACGACGAAACGGGCGACTTTGTCATGAAAATCAAGAAACAGGGATTCCTGCATACTTTAGTTTATGCCACGCACCCCTTTGATGTGGTGGGTTGGGATGGCTACAATTTTCCGTATGCCTTTAATATTCAGAATTTTGAACCAATCACGGGCAGGGTTCATCAGCCACCACCCGTTCACCAGACGTTTCAGACCGAAACGTTTGTGGTGTGTTCGTTTTGCCCCCGCCTGTACGACTACCATCCGAAGGCGATTCCCGCACCCTACAACCACTCCAATATAGACTCCGACGAGGTGATTTACTATGTGGATGGTGATTTCATGTCGCGCAACGACATTGCTCCCGGCCACATCACGTTGCACCCCGGCGGCATCCCCCACGGCCCGGCACCCGGTGCGATGGAGCGTAGCATTGGCAAAACCAGCACCGAAGAATACGCCGTAATGGTGGATACGTTCCGGCCTCTGCAACTTACCGAACAGGCAATGGCCGTGGACGACGGGGTTTACTGGAAATCGTGGCTGGCGTGAGGTTAAATCAAATCAACAAACATGGAAATGCTCGAACTTATTGAACCACAAGTGCCCGATACGACGGACCGCCGTGTGACGGACCGCCGTGCGACGGACCGCTTGGACTTCCTGCCACTGAATGGCACGGACTATTTAGAATTGTATGTGAGCAATGCCCGGCAGGCAGCTCACTATTTTCAAACGGCTTTTGGCTTCCAGCCATTAGCCTATGCGGGTCTCGAAACGGGCCTCAAAGACCGCGAATCCTACGTGGTGGTGCAGGACAAAATCCGCCTGATTTTGACTTCACCCCTTCACAGCCACACCGAAATCGGGCGGCACATCGACCAGCATGGCGATGGCGTTCGGGTGGTGGCTTTGTGGGTTGACGATGCCACGGATGCGTTTGAGCAGACCACCAACCGGGGGGCTAAACCGTTTATGGAACCAACCCGACTGGAAGACGATCATGGCTACGTGGTGCGGTCGGGGATTCACACCTACGGCGATACGGTGCATGTTTTTGTGGAACGCAGCCATTACGAAGGTGTGTTTTTGCCCGGTTTTAAAGCCTGGAGTCCGCACTATAAACCCAACGACGTGGGCCTGAAATACGTGGATCACATGGTGGGCAACGTGGGCTGGAACGAGATGAATACCTGGACGAAATTCTACGGCGAGGTGATGGGTTTTTCGCAGTTGGTATCCTTCGATGACAAAGATATTTCGACGGATTACACCGCCCTGATGAGCAAGGTGATGAGCAACGGCAACGGGCGTATCAAATTCCCAATCAACGAACCCGCCGAGGGCAAGAAAAAGTCGCAGATTGAAGAATATATCAACTTCTATGAAGGGGCTGGTATTCAGCATATTGCCGTGGCTACCGACAACATCATCGAGACGGTGGTGACCCTCCGCGACCGGGGCGTTGAGTTTCTGCGCGTGCCGGAAGCTTACTATGACGATCTGAAAGATCGCATTGGTGAGATCGACGAAGAAATCGAATCGCTGCGCCCGCTGGGTATCCTCGTTGACCGCGACGAGGAAGGCTACCTGCTCCAGATTTTCACCAAACCCGTTACGCCCCGCCCAACCCTGTTCTTCGAGATTATCCAGCGAAAAGGAGCCAAATCGTTCGGGAAAGGCAATTTCAAAGCCCTCTTCGAAGCCATCGAACGTGAACAGGAATTGCGGGGAACCTTGTAAATGTAGAGACGCATACTTGCGTCTCAAACTTGCGTTTCAAACTTGCGTTTCAAACTTGGGTCTCATACTTGGGTCTCAAACTTGCGTCTCATACTTGCGTCTCAAACTTGGGTGGTTTTATAAACGGCTGACGCAAATGAGACGCAAGTATGCGTCTCTACACAAATTATGAACCAGGATTATTC
>JAJAYX010000285.1 GCA_026785985.1 Rudanella sp.
GATAGCGTCGGGTGGCGTGGTACCAGATAGCGTACACTGAAATCGGGTTGGGGCGTTTGAGTTTGTGCCACCAAACGGGTTTGGCCCCACGCCTGCCGTCAAAATGCCCGGTTCGTGGGCAATCTGAAACCTAATTTGGTAGGGAGCCGCCCGGTTTCCGCTCAGGTCACTGGCATAGACTTCGAGTTGATAGCGACCATCGGGCCAGGGTTCAGCCGGGCGAAAATTCGCCTGAAAAGCCCGGCCTCCTTCTTCGCTAAAGGTGATGCCCTGTTTCCACGAGAGCCGCTCAAACGCGCCTGTTTTACTCTGATCGGGTCGTTGCAGGTAGAGCAGTAAACCCGTAGTGTCGCGCCGAAACAGCCGGGGATTTTCGTCACGAATGCGCAGGGTGATAACCGGGCGCGGAGATACAAATTCATCGTTTTCAATCAGTTGTCCATCAAATACTACCTCCAGATGGGGCGGCATGTTGTCGGGTGGGAAAGGGAGTTCGGAGGAGCTTTTGCCGCCTATAACATGCGTGTTGTTGTTAAAATCACATTCCTGCAATCTGTTGTCGGGGTTCAGCCGTAGTTCGAGTATCGGCCCGTTTGCGGCTTTGTTTAAATTTGGAAAGCAAAGGTTCAGGGTATCGGAAAACAAAGGAGCTGGCAGGCTAATCACCTGTTCACCAACTAATTGACCATCCGTTGAATAGTGTCGAACTCGAACGGGTAGCGGCCCCGGTTCGGCTCGTCCGGCATTAGTTAGCACCACGCGGGCCAGCAGCGAATCGGGTTGGGTTGGTCGTTGTTTCGGAGCCGCTGCTACCTGGTTTTCTTCTCCAAACGCATAGTCTGGTTTGTCGAACGGGAAAAGTCGGATGGCGGGGTCACCCTGAAGCAGAAACTGTTGGGCGTTGGCAATGTCGGTGGGGGTTTGGTTGTGTTGCAAATACCGCCGAATGGTTTCCTGATGTACCCGGCCAACCGCTTCAGTTTGCCAGCGAAGGTCGGTCAGAGTGGCGTAGAAAGCATCCGAAAACGTCTTCATTTCGCGGGAAAACCCGTTATGGGTGTGCGCCAGAAACCCGATGGCACCGCGATCCGATGCCGTTACCCAATCAGTACCAAAGGTGGGGCGACCAAAAAAAACGTTGCCCGCTGCACAGCCGTTCACCAGTAAAAACGGATAGCGGCCCCGGTTGTGGTAGTCGCGCCGGTCGTCGGTGGCAAAACCAATGTCCACGTCGGTCACGTCGAGGCCCGAATGCCCGAACACCGTAATCAGGCCCAACCCCCTGTTCACCAGATCGGCAATGGGAATTGTTTCCACGGGTTCATCGGTTTGTTTGGAGCGGGTCTGCACGAGTGTGCCAAGGGGAGCGCGTTTGGCCACCCCCGAAAAATCGTCCACGAACCCCCGAAAACGGCTCAGTTCGTCGGCAGAACGCCCTCCGCTGAGATGAAGCACCTGTTTACGCCAGAGTTGGGGTTGCCTAACAGCTTCATAATCAATCACTTTTGCCAAATAATCGAACACGATTTGGGGATTGTTGGCATTGAGCCGACCGATGGATAAGGTCGGCACATCGCGGGTTTCGCCGTTCAGTCCTTCCACCAACAGCGCATCGGAACCAGGCCAGCCACCGTTTGGTATCAGATCGAGCAAAGCCGCGTTGGGGTTTTTCCGAACGCCCTGCGGGTCGCGGGATTGGCCAATCAGGAACAATATCGGTTGCCGACCATTCCGGTGCATAAACTGCGCAAACCGCCGAATAGCCAGCGGGCTTCGTTCGCCGTGGGTAAACTGATCGAACAACTCACCCACGTTTACGGTCAGCGTGTCGTAACTCCCGCCCGCCAACGATGCCCGATACGTAGCATAGGCCCGCACCGGGTCAGCCACACCACCAACTGCTTTTCGCAGCATAGGGTGACTCACAATCAGGTAATTGGCGCGTTTAGGGTCGAACGTCCGAAAGCGAACCGGAATCAGTTCAGGAGCCAGAACAGCAGGCGGTAAATGCCCGGCGCGTTGGGTATGTTGAACCCGCACAGCCGATAAGGAAACGCGTTCTCCTTCAGTCAACGGCTCCATAATCAGTGTCAGTGCATCGGGTTTACCCAGCTCAGCCACCGGAAGCAGCACCTCAAATCGACCCGTTTGGTAATTCTCGAAAACGCTCTCCCCTACCCGCTTGCCGTTGACCCACCATGCCACCCGGTGCGGTCGGATTGTCCCGTCGGGGAACCGCGCACCACCCGCATTGCGCCCCGCTACCCAGGCTTGCATCCGAAGGGGTATACTGTCTACCCAGATTACCTCCGTTAATGGCAGCACAACCGAATAGGATTGCCCTTGCGCGATAACAGGCCCCGTCCACCCCTCCCCGGCATCGTAATGACTCAAAATCGTCCCCGTGTTGGCACTGGCTCCCAGCGGATAAATAATGCCCGCCGGGTAATCGCGGATCAGCACCACGCGGGTTTCGGCTGAGATGCCTTCCGTGGAGGGAATGCCTTTTAGGGGTTGACGAAGCCCACGAACGCCGGAACGCCAGGTCAGAAAATAATAGGTCGTGTCGGAGAAGAGGCTATAAAATGGATGCGGTTGGGCCGAGGCCGGGCGATACAGCGCGGAGTCGGGAATACCATCGTTACCCTGCCCCGCAAACGTGAGCATATCACCCGTGTCGAACCGTCCGTCGGCCTCTCCGGAAATGGATATAGCCTGTTCGCTACCCCGGTGAAATAGCCGGAGGGTTTGCGGATCGAGGGTTTCGGGATTGAGGCCTGCGCGCTTGAAATGGTCGGGCGTGATTTGGTAGACACCAGCTTTTGCAATCGGAATTTTGTAGTACGGCTGTCCGGCCACAATCCATTCATCGCCAACCGCTTGAGCGAGAGCAGGGTTTACTAAACACAGCAGTAGCAGCCAGAGAAGGAGGCAGCGCATAGGCGGTGGGGTTTGGGAAGGAAAAGTACGGAAAATTTGGATATGGACGTGGCGGCAGGTCGGGAACCTGCCACCACTCAACCCTTTATTTCACCATTCATCATTCGCTATTCGTTATTCACTATAAAGTACCTTGCATTGCAAAGTACCTTATACTACCTTTAAATCATCGAAACAACAACAGCCGGCTCACCGGCCTCTATACTAATGAACACGATCATTCACATAAACCCTGTACACTCATGAACATTGAGAACGCCCAGGTGCAGATGCGCAAGGGGATTCTGGAATTCTGCATCCTGCACATCATTTCGAGGGGAGAGGTTTATGCTTCCGATATGCTCGACGAGTTAACCTCGGCCCGCATCATGGTAGTGGAAGGCACCCTCTACCCCCTGCTGACCCGCCTGAAGAACGCCGGTCTGCTCAATTACAAATGGGTAGAATCTACGTCGGGACCACCCCGAAAGTACTACCTGCTGACCGAATTGGGTCGCACCTCGCTAACGGCCCTCAACGAAACCTGGGTAGACCTGTCGGACTCGGTACACTCTATTGTGGCTAAGACTGAGCAGGGAGGCAAACCGCAAAACGGCCCGTCTATATTTATTCCAGTCGTGCCAATTGAGCCGGAGCCTATCCCGAAATCACCCTCCAACCCTACTTCTTAACCAGCAATCTCTGCCTGAAACATCGGCCATAAAGCCATGAAAAAGACAATAAGCATTAATATCAGTGGCGTTATTTTTCACATTGAAGAAGACGGCTACGACAAACTCAGAAGTTACC
>JAJAYX010000286.1 GCA_026785985.1 Rudanella sp.
AGCTGAATGTTCCTTCGGCCTGCGGGTAGTCTCGGTTGTTGGCAAAGATTCCATTGGGGTAGCGCACCGGTTAAAACGGAAAGTCTTCTACTATTTGCCGGGCTACAGCGTCGTTAACATCGACGACGTTTTCGCTCTGATTATTGTAGCTCAGTGTACCGCCAATTTTCAGCCACGATTTCACCTGATCGTCAATCGTAAACCGGCCCGAGTAGCGCTTCAGATACGAGGTTTTAATCAAGCCCTGATCATCACGGTAACCCAGCGAGAGCGAATACTGCGTCCGCTCGCTACCCCCGCTAAAATTCAACTGATGGTTTTGTGACAGCTTGTTCTGGGTTGTTTCTTTAAACCAGTCCGTGTCGTACATCGGATTCAGGTTGGCATCGAATACATCGGGGTATAAAGCCCGCATCTGCTCCCGCTTGAGCCGTGGGTTCAGGTTTGCATAGCGGCCGGATGCCCAACCCGTCGGATCGTATTTGGCAATGTTAGCGTACGACAGATCTTCAACAGCCAGGTATTCTTTGGCGTTTAACACTTCGGGGCGGTTTGGCCCGATTGTGTTGGTGCTAAAATCGGCGTTATACGAAATACGGCTTTCACCCGCCTTACCTTTTTTGGTTGTAACCAGAATAACCCCATTCGCTCCCCGTGCTCCATAAATAGCCGTCGATGAAGCATCTTTCAGCACCTCCACCGACACAATGTCGTTGGGGTTGATAAAGTCGATGGCGTTGGTAAACTGGTTCTGGTTACCCACCGGCAACTGCACCCCATCAACCACATAAAGCGGGTTGTTCGACGAGTTGATCGAACTGAAACCCCGAATACGCACGGTGGTACGACCGCCCGGACGACCCGAGTTCGTGTTCACCTGCACACCCGGCATCCGACCCGCCAACGCCTGATTGAGCGAAGGAGCGGGGCGTTCCATGATCTGATCAGCCTTTACCGAGCCTACCGAACCCGTCAGGTCCGATTTACGGGCCGTGCCGTAACCGATAACCACAATCTCATTGAGTTGCTTGTCGTCGGCCCGCATTGTCAGGTTAAGCGTAGTCTGAGAACCAACGGCAATCTCCTGGGCGGTATAGCCCACAAAGGAGAACACGAGGGTTGACCCGGCATCGGGCACATCGAGTTTGAACCGACCGTCGGCATCGGTAACGGTCCCCCGCGAAGTCCCTTTGATTACAATGCTTACACCGGGTAACGACGAGTTTGTTTCATCGACAATCCGGCCCGTAATGGGGCGCTCTACCGCACTGACGTTGTGAGTAAGAGGGGCCTTTGCCGCCCGGTTGGGCAACGCTGCGGCCTGCGTCAGCGTCGTACACGAGAGTGCCATAATTACCTGCAAGGCGGCCACTCTGGTTGTTCTGCTGTACCTAAAATTGGGTGATAGTATAGGTTTGTACATAAATTTTTCGGACCAGTAAAGGCCGTTAATTGAAAAATTCAACGATTTAGTGAGATTATCTCAGCTTTAAAAAGAGACAATGACAGTAAAACTACTAACAATGTTCGCGAAATACTCAATTGTAAGAGTAATACCGAGCAGTAATATTTAGTAAAAAATGCTCAGTCTTACTATAAATTAAGCACCTGATTATCAACAAGCTACGTGTTAAGAATTAACCTTAAAGCGGGGTAATTATTCTACAGATACTATTTTCTCAGAAATAATATAGCTGGAGTAGTTCGCAGAACATGGCCAATACCATTCGGCGGTTTAGAGCGGTAAACTATCCCATGAAGAAAGGAAGACGATGCACAACCAAACTAAGGAACGCGGATGAAACGGTTTCATCCGCGTTCCCAAATCATTTATTCCCCCCTCCTACCGATGCCGGTGGATTCATGGCCTGTACCAGTGTGGACAATTTGTCGCTCAACGAGACAATGGCCTTGCGGTAACGGGCTTCCAGATCGGGCAGGTTTTTAGTGGATTTCAGCGAGGCCTCGTACAGAAAACCGGGCATCATCCACGAGGCATAACCGCTGTAGGGGTCAGAAGAAGCATAAAGCGACCGATACCAGTTGCCAAACGCCATACCTTTTTGGTCAACAAACGACTGCTCTAGTTGACGCATGGTGCGGTTGAGTTCAGCTAATTTTTCGGGCTTGTTGCCCAATAAATACGAACGCCGGGCGGCCTCTGCTGCTTCGGCGTTCTTTTTTAGGGAGGCAATCTCGTTTAGCACGGGCGCAATTGAATACGTTGGCGCGTAGGTTTTGATAGCCATTTCGGCAGCGCGAAGGTGAACGTCGAGGTCCGTGGCGTATCGCACCACATCGAAGGGCAACAAATCGGCGTTGGCCAGCCGGAGCGTGAGCGTACCTACAACCTGTTCCATCATCGGCCCCATTTTGTAGGTCGGGTCAACAAATTTGTCGTAGAAATACAAGTCGTCATACTGCGAGTGATACAGGGTTGGTCCTTCCATCCCCGCGCTCAGGGCAGGCATTCCTACGTGCATATATGGCCCGATATGGTCGGAGCCACCACCCAGGTTCCCGATGGTAGGCTCACCCGCTACAACCGCCGGGGCCGACGAGCCCGCTACCCGCGTGGGGTTTCCGCCCGCTTTGTGGCCCAGCCAATGCTCATAAACGGTTTTGTTGGAGTCGGGATATTGCACTGATTTGGTGGTCTCGATCAGCAACCCTTTCAGCGAAGGCGAAGCGGCAGCCCCAAACGTTCGGCCCGACACGGCGGCATCGTAGTTCATATAGGCTACAGCTTTCTGCACGAGTTCCTCCCGAAATTGTTCGCTCCACTCCGCCGACCCAATCACGCCGAACTCCTCGGCATCCCAGTGCGCAATTTTGATAGTTCGTCGGGGGCGATACCCGGCTTTCACCTGCTTGCCCAGCGTCTCAACCATGCTCAACAACATCGACGTGCCCGAATTGGGATCGGTGGCTCCAAACGACCAGGCATCGTAGTGGCATCCAGCAATCACCCACTCGTCGGGGAACTCGCTGCCCACGAGAGTGCCAACTACCTGATAAACCCGCTGAATGGCTTTTTCCTGTTGCACCTTCAAGCGCACCGTGAGTTCGGGGCCGCCTTCGAGCCGGTATGTGAACGGCAAACCGCCTTGCCAGCCTGCGGGGACGGCTTTGATGCCGGTCATACGTTTCAGAATCTCAATTGCCGAGCCATACGGCAGGGGCGTAACCGGGATTTTTGGCAGGGCCACGTCTTTCAAATCGAGCCGTTTGATTTTGATTGGGCCATCCATCGGCAGGGCGGGTTCGCCGGGGGTGAGTGGGTCGCCGGTGTAGGGAACGGTGAGCAACGAGCCGCGCTGAATCACACTTTCGCTGTAGAACGGGCCTTCGGGAAAAGTCAGGCCGAGCATGTAGCCGGAGTCGGCGGGGTCGGTGAAAATAAGCAGGCCAGCCGCGCCGTTAGCCTCGGCAAACTGCGCTTTGTAGCCCCGAAAATTGCCTCCATAACGCGCCAGAACCACTTTGCCAGCTACCGAAATACCCATAGCTTTCAGTTGCTCGAAGTCTTCTTTTCGGCCATAATTGGCGTAAACGACCGTCGCCGTCACGTCGCCATTGCCCGCGTAGGCATTCCATCCCGACATCACGCGCGGATCGCTGGCATATTTGTCTTCCTTAAAAACAAACTCTTTGGTGTTAATCGGCACCCGCGTAGGCGTGACCACCTCTACTGTGATTTCGCCGGGGCCTTTGGGCAAATAAATGTCGTGGGGGTAGATGTCCACTTTCCAGTCCGCCTTCCGCATGGTCTCGGCAATGTAGTCGCGCACCTGCTCGTTCTCCCGCGACCCGGCCACGTGTGGCACACTGCACAGCCGTTCGAGGTGTTGCCGGAACCGGGCGGGGTCTTGTTGTTGCTTAAAATCGGCCTCGGTTTTCAACTCCACCGCTTGCTGATTAGGCGAGAAACCCGTAATTCCGGGCGGGGTGGTTGGTTGGGCCGTTGCCGCAAAGGAGAGGGCAAGTGCAAATGCGAGTGTACTGAGCTTGGGCAGCGAAGGAGTCATGGGCGTTTCGATTGAATAAAACGCCCTGAAAGTAGTGGTTTAGAGAAAGTTTAGCAAATAAAAGGTGTCATTCCTTTTCCGCATCGTCAGATGCCTTGCCTTTTTTCCGTTTCCGCACGGCTTCGCTCAGAATGAACTCAATTTGCCCGTTCACGCTTCGGAACTCGTCCTGCGCCCAGCGTTCGAGTTCTTTCAGCGTGTCGGGATTGATCCGAAGGACAAAAGCTTTTTTTTCTGAAGGCATGAGGTGTCAGATATCAGTCAGCAGCCAACAGTAAACAGTATTCCCGTTCACTGCCGGCTGTTGGCTATTCACTAATAAAGGGATCCCGCGTTCACCACGGGGCTAACGTTTTTCTCCCCACACAATACCACAAGCAAGTTGCTGACCATTGCGGCTTTACGCTCTTCATCGAGGTGTACCACATTCTTCTCGGCCAGTCGTTCAAGTGCCATTTCGACCATACCCACAGCCCCATCCACAATTTGCCGACGGGCGGCTACCACGGCGGATGCCTGCTGACGCTGCAACATGGCCCCGGCAATTTCGGGGGCATAAGCCAGGTGACTGATGCGGGCTTCGATGATCGTTACGCCCGCCCGCGCCAGGCGTTCGTTCAGTTCGGCTTCCAGCACGTCGTTGATTTTACCGGTTGTGTCGCGGAGGGTGATTTTGGCGGCTTCGTCTTCGTTGTTGTCGTAGGCGTGGGAGTTGGCCAGATAACGCACGGCAGCTTCGGACTGAATCTGCACAAACAACACATAATCGTCCACCTCGAACAGGGCTTTGGCGGTGTCGGCAACTTGCCACACCACCACGGCAGCAATCTCGATGGGGTTGCCCGTTTTGTCGTTCACTTTCAGGTTTTGGCCGTTCAGGTTACGGGCGCGGAGACTGATTTTCTTTTTGGTGTAGAGCGGGTTTACCCACTGAAGGCCATTCTGCCGCATGGTGCCGGTATAATCACCAAAAAAAGTGGTTACGACGGCTTCATTGGGGTTTATGACCGCTAAACCGGCCAGCAGAACACCACCGATTAGAAATGAAACGACACCCAGGACTATGACTCCCCGCGTTAAAAACAGAACGGCACCTACAATCAGTAATAAGCCGATTATCAGGAGGGTATAGCCCGAAATAGAGGTAAGATTTTTCTCGTTCATTGGTTCAGAATTGATAGCAAAATGATAGCACAATAGTAGTACAGAAAACAAAGTAGCCCGCCCCTTTTAGTATGGGCGGGTTACTTGCAGGGCCAAACGGTAAAATCCGTTTAATCATTTCCACCCGCGTTCCCATCCCATCCTTTTTCCTTAATTTTGCGGCTTCATTTTACCCCGTGATTATCAGGAAAATCTTAAAAATCCTGTTAATTCTGCCGGGTTGCCGTTGCAATTCAGACATATATGTTAAGCGAACAGGAACTACTCCGCCGAACCAAGCGCGAAGAACTCATGCGAATGGGCATTGACCCCTACCCCGCCGAACTCTTCGACTTTACCCATACGACCCAACACCTCCGCGATGCCTTTGCCCACAAAGCCGCCAGGTCGCCGGCCGGAGCCAATACACAGGGCGGCTATGAATCGCACCTCGATCTCTCTGCTGATCCAACCTACGGACAGGTGCGCATGGCCGGGCGGCTGATGGGGTTCCGCATCATGGGCAACGCTTCCTTTGCCGAAGTACAGGACTCCGCTGGACGGATGCAACTCTATTTCCGGCGCGACGACCTCTGCCCCGGCGACGATAAAACGATGTACAACACGGTGTTTAAGAAACTCCTGGACATTGGCGACATCATTGGCGTGGAGGGCCACGTGTTCACCACCATGACCGGCGAACTGTCGTTGTATGTAAAGCAGTTCAAACTCCTGACCAAATCGCTGCGGCCGTTGCCCGTGGTGAAAGAGGTGGTGAACGAGCAAACCGGTGAGAAAGAGATTTACGATGCCTTCACCGACCCCGAACTGCGCTACCGCCAACGCTACGTGGACTTGATTGTAAATCCGCACGTGCGCGAAACATTCATTAAGCGCAGCAAGCTGGTGAACTCCATCCGGCAATACCTCACCGACAAGGGCTACCTCGAAGTGGAAACGCCAATTTTGCAGCCCATTCACGGCGGGGCAGCGGCTCGTCCGTTTGTGACACACCACAACACGCTCGACATGACGCTGTATTTGCGAATTGCCAACGAACTGTATCTCAAGCGGTTAATCGTGGGTGGTTACGATGGCGTGTTCGAGTTTGCCAAGGATTTCCGTAACGAAGGCATGGACCGGACGCACAACCCGGAGTTCACGCAGGTGGAGTTCTATGTGGCCTACAAAGACTATAACTGGATGATGGACACCATTGAAGAGATGGTGGAAAAAGTGGCCATCGACGTTACCGGCACCACCAAAGTGACCGTTGGCCCCAATGTGATCGACTTTAAACGTCCCTGGAAACGCCTGACCATGTTCCAGGCCATACAGGAATTCACAGGCGTCGATGTGTCGGAAATGGAAGAAGACAGCCTGCGCGACGTGGCCGAAAGCCGGGGTATTAAAACCGATTCGTCGATGGGTAAATCGAAACTGATCGACGAGATTTTTGGGGAAGCCTGCGAACCCAACCTCATCCAGCCAACGTTCATTACCGACTACCCCGTCGAGATGTCGCCCCTGACCAAGAAGCACCGGAGCAAACCGGGTTTAGTGGAGCGTTTTGAAGCTATCTGCAACGGCAAAGAAATCGCCAATGCCTACTCCGAACTCAACGACCCTATTGATCAGCGAGCGCGCTTCGAGGAGCAACTCGAACTCGCCAGGCGGGGCGACGACGAAGCCATGGCAATGGACGAAGACTTCCTCCGCGCCCTTGAATACGGAATGCCCCCCACGGCAGGAGTTGGTCTGGGAATCGACCGTTTAGCTATGATCATGACCAATCAGCCGAGCATTCAGGAAGTGTTATTTTTCCCGCAGATGCGGCCCGAGAAGAAAAGTGAAGTCTCGACCGAAGCTGATTTTGTAGCGGCAGGCGTTCCGGTCCAGTGGGTTCTGGCGGTGCAGCAACTGGGCTTTATGACGGTGGCCCAACTACAGGCCGCTAATCCCAACAAACTCTTCAACGACCTCGGTGGCGTTCGTAAAAAGCTCAAAATGAGCGAAGTGCCGATGCCAAAAATTGAGGAAGTTAGGGAGTGGGTGGGGTAACGAGAATACGGTTAAAGGCTGAAATGCCCGCTCCAGCTAACCATTTGCCAGAGCGGGCGTTTTAGCCTTTATGGCCAACCCAACCCCGCGTCCTTTTCAGGAAAACGAAACCATCCGTCTGGAAGCCTTCAGCGATGGAGTTTTCGCTATCGACATCCCGCTACTGACGTTTGAGTTAAAAGCACCGGCCTTCAAAGAGGGATATACCAGCCCTGATCGCCCTGATTTTACCAACCCCAGGCATACTGATTAGCCTTGCTATGATCGTTTATCTGGCACAACTAAAGTATCACCGGGAAAAAGTAGTTTGATCTTTCCTTTATCAATGTATGCAACGTTTCTTTAAAATTTTACTGATTCTGGGTCTGATAGCTTCTGTTACCGGCTGCACCAGTACGGGACCTGCCGGTGGTTTATTTCAGTCGGCATCGCCCCACGAACAATATGAACGCTCGCTTACCGATGCCAAACTAAACCGTACCGCACTCGGTCGCGATTGGGTGGCCGCCGGGCAGCGTGCGCTTCGCGACTCCATCAAAATTTCGGTTCCCTATCGGGAGAGTGGCTATTTTTCGGCTAACCGACCGTTTGCCATCGGTTACCGAATCAATGGCCAGCGCGGTGATCGGTTCACCATTCGGGTGGAGGTGCAGGGGCAGCAGGAAGCTTCGGTGTTTATTGATGTTTTTGCCCTCGACGACCGCAAGCAACCCGACCGAATGGTGTCGGCTAAAGCCGATACGAATGTGTTGAATTGGGAAGTCCGGCGCACCCAAACGCACCTGATTCGCATTCAGCCTGAACTCCTGCGGTCGGGTCGGTATGTGCTAACCGTAACCCGTGAACCGATGTTGAGTTTCCCGGTAAAGGGCTTAACCAGCCGGCAAATCAGCAGCTATTTTGGCGTTCCCCGCGACGGTGGCCGACGGCGGCACGAGGGAGTCGATATTTTTGCCCCGCGCGGAACACCTGCTTTGGCCGGGTCTGATGGCATTATTTCCCGCGTGGGCGTGAATCAACTCGGTGGTAATGTGGTGTTTCTGTCCGACAACGCCCGCAACCAAAATCTTTACTACGCCCACCTCGACCGCTCCACCGTGACCGATGGGCAGCGCGTATCCGCTGGCGATACCATCGGCTTTGTGGGTAACACGGGCAACGCTCGTACCACGACACCCCACCTTCATTTTGGGATTTACACCGTCGGCGAAGGAGCCGTTGACCCCCTGCCCTACATCCGGCTTGGCACCGGCCCCGCCCGGCAAGATCCCCTGGCAACGTCGCGCTTAGGCGATTCGGTGCGGGTGAGTGCAACGCGGGGGGTGGTACGGCTGGCTCCCCACAGCGATGCACCCATTATTCAGGAACTCCCCCGATCATCGGCTTTAATTTTGCTAGGCGGCACCAGCGTCTGGCTCCGCGTCGAACTGCCCGACGGACGTATGGGCTATGTGACGAACACCTCCGTCGAATCGGCGGTAAAATCGCTCCGGCGGATGCCTCTCCCCCGCCCCACCGACCTGCTCGATGCCGCTGACCCGCGAGCCGCCATCATTCAGGAACTCCCCGGCAACACCGTGGTGGAGGTACTGGCCATCGCGGGTGATTTTCAGTTAGTCCGGGTTTCGGGGGGTATTACAGGCTGGATTGTGAGGACTTGAAATAAAAAGCGGCCTGATCGCCCTGCTTTTCACGGTTCAGGGTTTTGGCGTGACGTTGGTAAGCCCATCGGCGCCATTTTCGGCCCAGAAACGACTGCGGTTCGGGCAGGAGTTCATACATGGCAACGTCTTTTTTGTATTTGTCGCTGATAATGAACTGCGCCCGGTCGGAGTCATAGATCACATCGGAGAGGGGCAATCCGGCCTGTTCGCCGAGGAGCGTCATACTCTTTATGGAGTGCAAAAACAGGTGGCGGGGCGCATCCAACTGAAACCAGTTTTCGCGGTAGTGCTGCCAGGCAAACGAGCTGACCGTGGGAATACGGATTATGCACACGCCCCCCGGAGCCAGCAAACGAGCCACGGCCTGAAGGCTTTCCAGGGGATTCGGGATGTGTTCGAACGAGTGGTTGAACAGAATAACGTCCCATTGTCCATCCATTTCCTCCACAAACTTCTTCTCGATGGTATAGCCGTTCGGGTATTCGATTGGCCCGGCAAACGGGTCAGTGCCGCGCACGTTGGTCATACCCAATTCGTAGAGGGGATACAGAAAAGCACCTGAACCACCCCCCACATCTAAAATCCGGGTTGTTTTTTTGAGGTTCAGTTGGCCCAGGAGGTTATATTGAATAGCCGACAAAAACGGTTTCAACAGGGCATTCACGCCCTCATTCGGGAACAGCGACGCTGAATAGCGGGCCTTGCGGAAGGCTCCTTTTACGCCCGTAAAGAGTCCATCGCGAGGGCTGCTGAACCCATTGTAGCCTTCGGGATAAAACTCGGCGAGGTTGGCGGGAATAGTTTCAATTTGCAGACACTCGCAAACGGCGCACTGGAAATAGGCGAATTCCTGGCGTGTTCCCAGCATCATTTCGCGAAAGTTATACTGTTGGTTGTTGCCGGCGTTGCCGCACAGCCTGCATATCATCATAAAATCTGATTTTCTGATTTTAAGGAAGCCCGAAATTACGACAAATGACGAATAGTGCCGTGGCCTGATTTTTGCAGCAACAAAATATCACGTATTAATACATGAACAATTATACTACAAAAATAGTACCAATTTTCAGAAATCTGAGGGGCTGGGAGCAGTCGGGATCGTATCAGAAGGGGTTACGGATTGGCCGTTCTGCGGTTTCATTTGTTTGATTTGCGCGTCTTTCTCGGCGATCTTATGGCGGAGGTACTGAATCTCACTCGCATACTGCCTGTCGCGGTTGTAGGAGATGTATAGCAGGCCCATTAACCCTAAAAGTAGGATTATGATGGCGGTCAGTAAAGACCAGATAACACCTCGAACTGCCGACGGCATAACGAATGGATAGACGTAGCAAATTAGCAAAACGGCTAGCCAAAATAATCCCCGACTCGCCTGAACCGGGGATTGTTGCAATTGGCATTCCAATGTTATTTTCGAGTGACAAAGACTATTAAACAGGAGCCAATAACTAAGTAAAACTTGAAATTTAGTCTATACAATAGTCCCTTGTTTTACTTGACAGCCCCGTAGTCCTGACCGGCACTTTCGGGGAAGTTTTTCATGATGCTCACCACCGTTTCGCGGAAGGCGGCATCACGCTCACGTTCTTTTTTGCGGGTGTTCAACTGACCTTTGGCCCAGCCCTGCCAGATAATGTCGTTCGTGCGGGCATCATACACGTTGATCACTACACGATCTTCTTCATACTGACGGGAATACACTTGGTTACCCATCCCGAAACCACCCCATCCGTAGCCGTAAGGCCCCATCGTGTTGTTAGACTGGATTTGCTGCTTATCGCGTGAATCGGTGAAGAACCGAATGATAAGGTCGGCTTCCCCGCTTTCCACGGGCTTATAGCCCCGCGACTTCAGCGACTGATCGAGTGCATCGGCAATCCGGCGTTGGTTCAGATTACCGCCCACAATGGGGTCGGTGTTGCGTTGACGGTCGGCCTCGATCCGGTATGTTCCGAATTGGCGGACGTTTACTTTAGAGTCATAGTCGTACATGACAGAAACGGCAGGCGCACAGGCGACCATCGTTCCGGCTACGAATAGACTAGCGATTATGGCTTTGATTCTCATGGTAATTCTCGACTGGTTATGGATTAAAACCAACTACAAAACGAACAAACAAGGGCTTGTTGTATAGGTTACTCCAAGAACGAACGGGGCGTTGCAGAAGTTCGTTCTTCAGACGCAGGCGGGCGTTATTGTTTAGCCGTCAACTCCCTGGAAATCAACAGAATCAGATCAATGCTTTGGACAACCACAATCGTTCTTTTTGAACAGTCCCCACATGAATCCTTTTTTCTTGCGGTAGCCTTTACGCTTTCGCTTAAAAATGGTTTCTTCTTTGGTCTTAATGGTTGTTTCGGTGGCAACCGTCCTGACAGCCGCACTAACGGGAGTTTCGGTCAGGCCCAGCAGAACCACCGCAAACAGAACTAACCCTATGTTTTTCATGGCCTGCGTCGTTTGATATAATAACGTTTATTCATGCCTTACTGATGCACTGGTAAAAATGACTCTTTTTCGCTTTATTACCAATAAACCTCTTGAACATACACCTACGACTATTGCTTGGGTGTAGGACAAGTTGCAGGATTGTCGAACTTTGGGGCATAAACTACCCCTACTATGGACAAACAACAAGCTGTCGATCTATTTCTGGTCAAGTTAGCCGACTGGGAGAACGCATCCAAACCCGATGCCTATACTTATGAAAAGTCCTTTGAGCAGTTCATCCAATCACTTAGCTCGGACTTGTTACAGCTTAGTGTTGGCCCATTGGCCCAGGATCGGAACACAAAAAAAAAGTAACTACCCGTTACGGCACTATAACTTTACCCACTACCCATTGTCTGGCCCCTAAAGCGAAAACAGGCTTTCACATTAGCCCATACTTACAGGAATTGGGCTGTTTGGTGGGCCAGCAGTGTCCTTTTGACGAAGCCAGTATGCTTTTGCAACGACTGGCAGGTATTGACTTATCGGATAAACAGATTGAGCGACTGTGCCACTATCATGGCCAACTCCTTGGTGATGAGCTTTATACCGATACAGTTTCGGGTTCCGATGAGACCTTGTACTACGTGGAGATGGACGCGGGGCCGCCCGTGCGGCAGTATGGTTTTGACCCGTGATCAACCGGGACATCCAGGCGGTTGGAAGGAGATTAAATTAGCGCGTTTGTTCAAAGCGCAGGACGTGTTAACTATCAAAAAGCGCACAACTATCCGTCAAAGCGACTATGTGGCCCATTTGGGCGATCATCATCGTTTTACTGCGCAGGTGGCCGCTCGCATCGGCTCCAAACGCCGGTTGATTGCCCTGGGGGATGGAGCACGGTGGATCTGGGATTTCTGGAGCCAACACTATCCCGACGCGGTTCAGATTCTGGATCTGTATCATGTGCTGGAAAAGTTGGGGGTCTGGGCGCGATTGGTCTGGGGCGATACGCCCCTGTGTCAGGAGTGGCTGGCCTTGCAGCAAAGCTACCTGCAATCGGATCAGGTAAGTGAGGTGCTGGAACAGGTTAGGGGAGAACGCTGTTTGGGCGAAGCGCGTAAACAGCAGCAGGCTCTACTTACCTATCTAACTAATAATCAGAGTCGTATGCAGTATGGAACGTATTTAAAAATGGGTTATCTGGTGGGATCAGGCGCCATTGAAGCGGCCAATAAAGACGTGATTCAACATCGGCTGAAATTGTCAGGCCAACGCTGGACTCCTCAAGGCTTACAGCAAGTTGCGAACCTGCGAGTAGCCTATAAGAGTGGGCGAGACGATCTGATTCGTGACCATTTTGAAAGGGCCGCTTAAGGCTTCCTGCAACTTGTCCTACACCCACGACTGCACGTATCATATAATCGTCGCAATCGTTCGTTAAGGTAGCTGTCATAGCATTCGAATACAGATAAAATACATAACTGACCGCTATAATATAATTTTGACATAATCAATCCAAATAAACGGGTAACATTTCCGTAACAACCCTCGTGCTGCTGTAAGCCGCAAGCTGTTATTTTGTCGATTCAACGTCTATCTGTGCCAGTTCATGAACTCCTTTCGAATAGCCATAGCCAGTACCCTATTTCTGGCCATCACCCTGACTAACTGCAAGCGTACCAACGTTACGCCTAATCCCGGCTCGTCGGCACCCACTCGCGACAACAACCTTGCGATGGGCAACCCCTCGAACGCTGGAACAACCGACCCGAATAACTTCCTGATGGATAAGGTACTGTACTACGTTGGCTACAATGCCAGTCGTGCAACACCTAATTGGGTAAGCTGGCATCTGTCGAAAGCGTGGAAG
>JAJAYX010000287.1 GCA_026785985.1 Rudanella sp.
ATTTTCAGAATAGCCGGGTAGTAATACGGGTGTTCACCCGTGATGCGGGCCTCCGACAGATAGATCGTTACCAACTGAAGCCGGGGCTTCACATTATTTGGCTCCTTGGCAATCTGCATTTTCAGCTCTTCCACTTTTTGCTGCGTCTTGGGCCACTCAATGGCATTAGCCAACTCGCCTTTACGGGCAAACAATGATGGCAACCCCGACTCCGACGATGCCGACTGCTCGGTTTTCTTGGCACAACTGGCCATGAATGCCAACACGGAAATGATTAAGAAGCTGAAAACTAATGGTCTGAAATTTATTGTAGTTGTTTTCATTTTGAATAGTGTTTGTAAAACCTCACGGCAACGGCCGACCGCCCCGATCCCTCTCCTTGCGAAGAAATGGGATACCCGGCTGTTGCCGTGAGGTTGATTATTACTGCCGAATCACCCGGATTGTCTGGCTGCTGGTTGGCGTACTGGCCTGAATCAGATACAGACCTGGCATGTTGCCAATCCGCACGGTCCGATGCTCTTTAGAACCAGCTTCTTTAACCAACTGCTGACTAATAGCTACTCCACCTGCTGTTACCACCTGTAACTTGAGTGCTTCGCCAGCCGCGCCGACCACTTCCACCATCACTTCATCCGTAGTAACGGGGTTACCCATCACGCGCATCGTCAGCGAGGCATCGCCTTCATTGGCAACGCGGGCACGAGTACAGAACGTGCGGAAGTCGAACGTGGTCGTTGCTTCTGACATCGGGTCGCCTACGTAGCGAACCATAACCGTCAGGTTGCGCGTGTTGGGATCGGCACGAACACCGTTTTCTACCGTCCGAACCGTGGTCGAACCATAGCCGCCATTCATTACACCCACCGCCCGGTACTCAACGGCCCGAGCAGGATCACCACCCGTGCGGCCAAATGTAATTTCACCCGTAGTACAGTTGTAAGCAACAACCGTGGCGGCCAATGGCTGCGATGCTGCCGGCACAAACGACTGAGGGCCAACGTACTGGTTACCGAGGAAACCTCTCCACGGATCCTGAACAAACGGGAAAGCCGCTTTTTGGGTCGTGTCATTTTTCGTTACACCCGCGTTGAAACCTAACACCCGACCCAACCGTGGAGTAACAGGGGATTGTCCCGGTACAAAGTCATCATACCACAAACCAATGGCGGCCAGAACCACACCACCCACTGCCTGCAACTCAATCGTGGTCACATCGTCCTCCAATCGGCGACCGTTGGGGAAACCGTCCATGTTCGGAATAGACTGGAGGCTGGCGTTGGCATTGAAACGCGCATCTGTCAGACCTAACACAGCCGCATATACTAAGCCCAGCGAATTGAAGTCGGGCGAGTTACGGGGCGTAGCAGGCACAGCCATGTTCAAGCGCAACATGTCGCCCAGCGTAGGCAGGAAGTTGTGAATGAAGGGCTTACCAGCCGCCAGAGGCATTCCATTTTTGCCGGTTGCCAACTGATAAGGCCGCAGGTTGGGCACACCCGTGTAGAAAATAGGCAGAATGTCCACCGCACGGGGGCTGGCATTGTTTGGCAACAGAACGCCCCCGAAAGCGGCTTCGGCCAGGGCCGTGCCATCCAGAGCGGGGTTGCCTTTCAAACCAAACAAACCGGGCTTGCCATTGCGGAAGTCGAACATGCCCAGCGAATTAGCCTGAATCCGAAGGTCAGCTAAACCTGGTACGGCACCACCGAATTTTGAATCGTCCATATACAGGGCCAACTCAGGGTTCGTAAAGTAGGAAGCGAATTGCAGATCAGCTCCGCCGTAAGGCGAAACGGCGTTCCACTTGTCTTTTACACCGATTGGGATAATAGCCTCATTGACCAGGGGCATTCCCAAACGCGACACCTGCACCCAGCCACCGTCAGAACCTACGTCGCCACCCTTGAACAGGGTTGTGATTTGCCGACGGCTCGATGAAGCCCACACACCAATCACATAAGCAGGGTCGAGAATGTTGGCGGCCATAGCCACCGTTTTGCGGTCTTTTTGCAGCGTTGCCACCGGAACTTCAATCGCAATAGCGTGGCAGTTGTACTTGGCTACTGCATCGCGGCCTGGTCGGCGGAAATTGCCCACGTCAAAGGCACCCCCCAAATCCACGAAGAATGGATCGTCAACTGGTCCGCAGAATACGCGCTCGCCCGACGAGGCCGTCATAATCGAACTGGTTGCCAGGGCATTGTAGCTGGCAGCACCCAGTCCTACCGTTGCGTTTTCGATAGAACGTGGCCCAATGTTGGCGGGTGGCACCTTGCCATTCATCACGATAGTCTGGAAGGTCATACCACCGTCCATGCTCCGCTCGCAGGTGTAGGTGTTTTTCTGGTTCTGCTTGCCTAAGCGGATATAGAAAAACGTGGTTGGGTCTTCGTTCACAATCTTGAACGTAAACCGATACATAATATCATCACCCGGTGTGTTTGGGTTGTTCTTTACGTGAATCTCGTACCGAATGTTCTCGCCAAACGAATACCAGTTAGGACCGCCATTGGGGTCCTCAAAAGGAATGTAGTTGGCGATCAGAACGATTTTTTCCGCGTCAGTTGGACTCTTGAACGCATACACGTCGGTATTGTCGGCCAACGGGTCATTGGAAATGAGCGGGGCCTCACGGTGACTCGAAGCCACCGTTTGACTGAAGGGCGCATACGTCAGTACCGCCATCAGCAAGAAGGATAGTATTTTTTTCATTGTTTTGTCGAATGAGTGATGAGTGCTTATTGACGGGCCTTGAGGCTATAATCGAACCCTCTCCACGGTGTCTGAACATAGGGGAACGAAGCGCGCAGGGTAGTATCGTTTTTGGTGACACCCGCGTTAAACGTCAGTACATTCAACAGGTTTTGTGTAACGGGATTCGCGTTAGGAGCCGGCGTAAAGTCATCATACCACAAACCAATGGCGGCCAGAACTACGCCCCCTACAGCCTGCAACTCAATCGTCGTCACGTCATCCTCCAACCGGCGACCATTCGGAAAACCGTCCATGTTGGGAATAAACTGGAGGTTCGGATTCATATACGTAGCGTTGGTCAAGCCCAATACAGCCGCTTGTACTAAGCCCAGTGACGAGAAATTAGGATCGTTGCGGGGTGTGGCAGGCACGGCCATGTTCAAACGCAGCATATCGCCCAGGGTAGGCAGGAAGTTGTGAATGAAGGGCTTACCAGCCGCCAGAGGCATTCCATTTTTGCCGGTTGCCAACTGATAAGGCCGCAGGTTGGGCACACCCGTGTAGAAAATAGGCAGAATGTCCACCGCACGGGGGC
>JAJAYX010000288.1 GCA_026785985.1 Rudanella sp.
CCGATTGATGATCGGTGTGTGCTTTTTTGTGGATTAAATGAGCCACATAACAACAAAACTGCCCGGCAGTGAGTCCGAAAACCAACCACCGGGCAGCCCTACGTTTATCTAACCCCTACACCGCCATCAGCATCGACTCGGCTTTGGCTTCCAGCAGGCTCTCGCCCATTAGGTAACAATCGGCGGCACGGGCGGCTTCGCGACCTTCCGAAATCGCCCACACCACCAACGACTGACCCCGGCGAAGGTCGCCGGCGGCAAACACATCGGGGTGGCTCGTTTGGTAATTTGTTGCTTTCACGTTGCCGCGCTCATCGAGGTCGATGCCCAGATCAGCCACGAGACCTTCGCGTTGCGGGTGCAGAAATCCAGCGGCTAACAGAGCCAGTTCGCAAGGGATTTCGCGTTCTGAACCCACAATTTCGACCATTTGCATCCGGCCTCCTTCGTGTTTCCATTCCAGATTCACGATCTGTAAGGCTTTCAGATTGCCGTTTTCGTCGCCAATAAACGCGTTAGTGTTTATTGACCATTCGCGCTCGCAGCCTTCCTCGTGCGAGGTGCTCGTGCGGAGCATCATGGGCCAATTGGGCCAGGGTGTGTTTTCAGCGCGGTCTTTTGGCGGCATCGGCAACAGTTCGATTTGGGTAACCGAGGCCGCTCCGTGTCGATTCGAGGTGCCTACACAGTCGGAGCCGGTGTCGCCCCCGCCAATCACGACCACGTTTTTGTTGGTGGCCAGCAACTCGCCGTTGGCGTAGCTAACACCCCGATGATCTACTTCGACCGGACGCGAAGCCACCCGTTTGTTCTGCTGACTCAGGAATTCCATCGCCGGATAAATTCCTTTCAACTCGCGTCCCGGAATGGGAAGATCGCGGGGAACAGTGGAACCACCGGCCAGCAGCACGAGGTCGAAACTGTCTAATAAATCATTGGCTTTGATGTCAACGCCCACGTTCACGCCCGTTTTGAACATGATACCTTCCGCTTCCATCACGGCTAACCGCCGATCAATCACGGCTTTTTCGAGCTTAAAATCGGGGATGCCGTAGCGTAGCAAACCACCAATCTGATCGGCCCGTTCAAATACAGTTACGGTATGGCCCGCTTTGTTCAACTGAGCAGCAGCGGCCAGCCCCGCCGGTCCCGAACCCACCACGGCCACGGTTTTGCCGGTGCGTTTCAGGGGCGGGTTTAGCTTTACGTAGCCCTTCGCAAAGGCCACTTCCACAATTGACTTCTCGATGAACTCAATGGCAACGGGCGGCTTATTAATGCCCAACACGCACGACGACTCACAGGGAGCCGGGCAAATGCGCCCCGTAAATTCGGGGAAGTTGTTGGTGCTGCTCAGAATCTCGTAGGCATACTCCCAGTTCTGCTCATACACGGCATCATTAAACTCCGGAATGATGTTGCCAAGCGGGCAACCACTGTGGCAGAAAGGCGTGCCGCAGTCCATGCAGCGGGCGGCCTGTTTTTGCGTGGTGTCCTCGCCAAACGGCGTGTCGATCTCCTTATAATCGTGAATGCGTTCCTGCGCGGGACGCCTGGCGGGCAATTCACGGGTGAACTCTAAAAACCCTGTGGGCTTTCCCATAATAGTTGTATAGACTTAAACGGTGGCTTCCAATTGTCGAACAGCGTCATTTAGAGCCGCCTGCTTAATAAACCCTTTCAATGACAAATCTTCGTCTAACTCCTCCCAACGTATGGCGATGCCACTCCCAATCAGTTCGTACTGGCGAAGTTGGGCCGGTGTAGCTTCCCGAAGACGTTCATACGCTGAAAGTTGCAGATTCAGCACATTGCCGTTCGTGATCAATCCCAACATCCGGTCAATGTCTGTACTGAAAAAGAGTTCTTTAATACGAAGCCCTTTTTCCTGAATCAGCCGATCAAGGGGGTCGGTTGCGGGTTTGTTGACGACGTTATTTTTGGAAGAGGCCATAACGATTTAGGCAGCTTCCTGTAGTTCACGAACGTGCCAAACGTCCCGTTTGCCAATGGCTCGCACTTGATTAGCCATGAGCGTTTCAACAGCTATGGTTCGCCCTTCTTTGGTCATAAACTCAACCTCGTACCCTTCATGGTTTCTGTGGATTTCCACAACTACGCCAACATCGCCCTTTTCAAGGTTATGTTCTGGTAAATCAATTAACAGAACAGCTTCTTTAAATAAATCAATCATGGCTAAAACGGATATGCGGTAATAAATCGAGGAATATCACTGCCCGGATCGAACATCCAAATACTTAAAACTAAAGCATTCCTTCCGGCAGGGTTATTCAGTTGTCCTACTACCTTGTATTTCTCACCAAAGTTACCTGGAATTGTACCAATTAACTCACCAGTACACGCCAACTGAGCTAACGGGTTTTTAAGCAAACCAAACTGCTCTTTCTCAAACCCCATTTTGTAAAAGAACGCGCTTTTACCCTTTGAGTTTTCTTCGTTCAGCAAATAGCCATGCAATTTCATATCAGGAATAATCGCCTGTTCGCAGTTGGGTAATTTCATTGTTAATTTCCGACTACATCAACCACAATATCCTGATAAACAACGCTTTTGTCGTGGAGTTGCTCGGAGAGGGAGATACCCCGACTGGCCAATGCCTGGCGGAAATCGGTGGGGATTACTTTCACGAACTGCCCTACGCGGTTGTCCCAATCCTGAATCAGGGCGAGGGCTACGTTGCTGGTGGTGTACTGAAAATGCTTGTCGATGTATTCGCGGAGGATGCCGAGGTCTTCGTCGTTCAGCGGTTCAAGGTTCACCATTTCGGGGTTCACTTTGCTGGCAAACGAGCCATCC
>JAJAYX010000289.1 GCA_026785985.1 Rudanella sp.
AGGGAGTACCAGGCATCGAAACTGCTGCCCTGGCGAAAATACGTTGAGTCGCACACATTTTTCCAGTTGGCGGGCGATCTAACAAACCTGAATGTACTTGATTTAGCCTGCGGAGAAGGTTTCTATACCCGGCAAATCAAACACAGAGGGGCTGCCCACGTCACGGGGGTTGATATTTCCGATGGCATGATTCGGCTGGCCGAAGAATCCGAAGCCGCTTCGCCACTCGGCCTTGAGTATCATTGTCAGGATGCGATGTCGCTGAATCTCGGTAAAAAATTCGACCTTATTTGTGCCAGTTATCTGCTCAACTACGCCCGAAATGCAGACGAACTTCAGCAAATGAGTCAGGTTATTGCCAACCATTTGAAACCCGGCGGTCGTTTCATCACTGTCAATAGTAATCCCGAGTATCGAGGAGCGGTTGCGATGATGTTCCCCTATGGCTTCACCCGCGAAAATGAGAGTTATTCAGAGGGAGCTCCCATCACGTATCGCTTCTATCAGTCGGACACTTCGCACATTGCCGTCACCAATTACCACCTCGAAAAAGCGACGCACGAAACGGCTTTACAAGGGGCTGGCCTTTCGCAAATTGAATGGCATCCGGTAGAGGTCTCTCCTGAAGGAATTGACGAACATGGCAAGGCCTATTGGACCGCCATTCTAAGCTGGCAACCTATCATCGGGCTTTCCTGCGTAAAGGGGTAAGAGCACCCGTTATCCATAATAAAAGCCGCCCCACTTCACAGTCGGGCGGCTTTTACGTAAAAACAGTTCGATTTAGTTGATTCCAACCAGTTCCACTTCAAAAGTCAGATCCTGACCGGCAAGAGGGTGGTTAGCATCCAGCACCACGTTGGTTTCGGTCACTTCGCGAACAATCACGGGGACTGGCTGGGGCGATCCGTCCTGATGCATATTCAGTGTCATACCTTCTTCCACCGGAATTTCGGCAGGAATTTCGCTGCGTTCGATGCTGAACACATGGTCGTCGATAGCGGGGCCATAGGCATCTTCCTGCGGAATATTGATCGTTTTTTTCTCTCCAACGGCCATTCCCTGAATACCATTGTCGAAACCCGGAATCACCTGCCCGTTGCCGAGTGTGAATTCGAGGGGAGTGCGGCCCGCCGACGAGTCGAAAATCGTACCGTCGTCCAGAGTGCCTGTGTAATGTACCTGAACGGTATCGCCAGCTTTTGCTTGTGCCATGTTAGTTCGTGTTTGTTGTCCCGCAAAAATACTTGATTGAGCATTAGAGCGAAAGCTATTAAATCAGTTTATCCCCGTCCAACGCCGGGAGAATGGCAATAGTTCGGGAGAAATCAGTACGCCCGCGCAAACACTACCCGGCCTTTTGAGGGATTCCCGGAGAAAATGCAAATGCCTTCTTCCGGCTCCTGATCAAATGGGATGCAGCGGATGGTGGCTTTGGTGGCCTCTTTAATAGCATCTTCGGTTTCGGAGGTGCCATCCCAGTGCGCCAGCAAGAAGCCTCCCTTTTCGAGTTGCTCCTGAAACTGCTCAAACGTATCGACCTTGTGCGTGTTGGCCTGCCGGAACGCAAACGCCTTATCGTAAATTGACTTTTGAATATCGTCGAGCAACACCTTGATTCGCTCCACCAGACCATCGAAAGGAACGGTTTCTTTGGTTTTCAGATCGCGCCGGGCCATTTCGATGGTGCCGTTTTCCAAATCGCGGCCACCCATTGCCAGGCGAACCGGGACACCCCGAAGTTCATATTCAGCGAATTTCCAGCCTGGTTTGTTGGCATCGGAATCATCGAATTTAACAGAAATACCCGCTTTGCGGAGTTCCTGTACCAATGGTTTTATCTTGGCCGACAGTTGATCTAATTGCTCTTCGCTGCGGTAAATCGGCACAATCACTACCTGGATTGGAGCCAATTTTGGGGGCAACACCAGCCCATCGTCGTCGGAGTGGGCCATGATGAGGGCACCCATCAGGCGGGTCGAAGCCCCCCATGACGTTCCCCACACATATTCTAATTGGTTCTGTTTAGTCAGAAACTGCACATCGAATGCTTTGGCGAAGTTCTGCCCCAAAAAGTGCGACGTGCCGGCCTGCAACGCTTTTCCATCCTGCATCATAGCTTCGATACACAGCGTATCAACGGCACCGGCAAAGCGTTCGTTGGCTGTTTTTGTTCCTTTCACCACCGGCATGGCCATCCACTCCTCGGCAAAACGGGCGTAGATGTCGAGCATTTGCCGGGTTTCAAACACAGCTTCGTCGGCGGTGGCATGGGCGGTGTGGCCCTCCTGCCAGAGAAATTCGGTGGTACGTAAAAAGATGCGCGTCCGCATTTCCCAGCGCACCACGTTGGCCCATTGGTTAATGAGCAGCGGCAGGTCACGATACGACTGAATCCAGTTTTTGTAGGTACTCCAGATAACGGTTTCGGAGGTTGGCCGCACAATCAGTTCCTCTTCCAGTTTGGCTTCGGGGTCAACAATCACACCGGAGCCGTCTTCGGCATTTTTCAGGCGGTAATGCGTCACCACGGCGCACTCTTTGGCAAATCCAGCTACGTGGGACGCTTCTTTACTCAAAAATGACTTAGGAATAAACAGCGGAAAATAGGCGTTTTGGTGGCCTGTTTCCTTAAACATATCGTCTAAGGCGCGTTGCATCTTCTCCCAAATCGAGAAGCCGTAGGGCTTGATCACCATGCAGCCGCGAACGGCAGAATTTTCGGCCAGGTCGGCCCGTTTAATGAGTTCGTTATACCACTCGGAATAATTTTCGCTACGCGACGGAAGTGCTTTTGCCATATTTTGGGTGGCTGGTGGTTAGCCAATTTTTTTTGAATCCAATTTAAACCCTTGCCACCTTTTCTGTGTCTAAGTTTACGAAGGGCTTGCAAAGATAGTTTTTTATGCTATATTTGTAATCAAACCGCCCTGTTTGCACGTTATAACACCAACAGGAACGGTATTCAACTACTGTACAAAAACCCTATACGTCAGATGAAAACGCAACGCACCTGGCCATACCTTTCGCTGGTGGCCCTGATGGGTCTGGCAGGCTGCTCAACCAGCCGTCAGACGGCTCAGAATACCGGCGAAATGGACGATCTCTACGCGAGTTCGTCCAACGCAGTTGTGTACGAGGCACCTCGCCAAGTGGCACAAGCTACCGAACGCACCGAAACGCCACGGCCATGACCCGGCAACGTGACCGTGATACCCGCAACACCAACCCCGACTATGCCACTAATGATGAGCAGCGGGACTACAATCAGAATTCCGATG
>JAJAYX010000290.1 GCA_026785985.1 Rudanella sp.
CCATGTTGTCGGCGTTTTGCTTTAGCAGGCCTTCATAGAGTTGTTCGGCTTCACCGTAGCGTTTTTGCTTTACAAACAACTCAGCTAACAGCAGCGCATAAAACTTGTTCGATTTGTCGAGTTCGTAGGCTTTAGTAGCGTGGGGAATAGCCTCGGCTACTTTGCCGGTTTTCACCAAAGCCTGAGCCGTGGCATATCGGGCAGCCGCGTTGTTTGGCTTTTGTTTCAGGAGTTTCTCGAACTGAGCCAATGCTTTGGTTGGCTCATCGGTCATCATATATTTCATGCCCTCGGCAAACGATGTCTCATCATCGAGCCGGGAGCGGGTAGGGTCAACGGGAATAGCCGCCGTGAGAGACAAGGGCTGGGTTGTTGGAGCTGGTGAGCTGGGTTTCTGTGCCTGCGCAGGTGTCAGCGTCAGGCTGACCAGCGCACCTAACAGTCCGGGAAGCCACCGATTAGGTGAGCTACGGCGGGGGACAGAAGATTCAGGAAGGGACAGAAGCGGTTGCATATCAATTTATTACCCAAAACGCTTTAGCAGGCGTTCTATTGCCAGCAGAAACAGGTTTTGGTGTAACAAACAAAGGTAACGCAAACCGCTAAGATTCTGTTATATTTTGGGTACGGTGATTAGTTGATCGTCCAATCGCTGCTGAATCAACCAGTTTTTGATAAACTGCTGGCCGTTGCTGAACATCACAGCGCGGACGATGGCTTTTAGGTTCGTTATATCCACCTCGCCAACGGCATCTCGTTCGAGCAGGGGTTGTCCGCCGTTTTCATCGCGGTAGGCTTTTTCAGCCACCGGGAGCCACCGTAGCAGATTGCTTTCCAACTCGCTTAACTGACTGATGTCCCGGCAATTGATGAGCGGGTTGATAAGTCCGTCGTAATCACTACCAATGCAAATACGTTTCCACAAATTGGGAAGATCGACATGGGTACGAAGCAGTCCGACGGAAATAATATGGAGCAAATTGAAACAGAACGAGAGCGGATGCCGCTCTTGCCGGGTTGGAACCAGGAAACTCTCCATCGGCTCACCCGTCAGTTGGGCGAAGCGTTCGGGGAAAAAGTGCCGAAACTCGCCCGACGACATAAATTCGTTTGTTTCGCCGGTAGAAAGTGTGTCGTGCCACCCTAAAATCCGCACATCCAAACTTACGCCGATCAGGCCGTTACTTTCCAGAATGGCCTCAATATCCTCGTCCATGAGGTTGACTGTCCAGGTGTTATAAGTAAATTCTGAGTTGATGGCCCCCCACCGCCCGGCTGTTTTTCGCCCGGTTTTTAGTTCGATCACCAGGTCGCCCGAATCCAGTTTGACGCGCCGGGCGGTCTGTAAGGCTTCTTTCCAGGCCGAAATCGTATAGCCCGTCACCCCGGCGTGGCTGCAAATGATCGGAATATTTTTGAATGAACCAGTTCGAAAAGCATACAGATCAAGCCGCGATTTCAGGCTCAAGTGTTTTACGTCGATAATGACCGGGGCCGGTTTTTTTGTCCCGTTCACGTCTACTTCGAGGGTATATGCCGCCCGAATCACATCGAAACCTTTAGCTGAAATTCCGGTACTGACGGGGATACTCGCCTGATTCTTCAGCATTTTCATCCCGTAGGCATGGGTAGCCAGCAATTGCTCGTTGATGTGTGACAGATGGGTTAGCACCAGATAGCACAAATCCATATTTTCGTTCCAGAGGGCCTGTTGCAATTGGCGTAGACTTTGGGCGGGGTCGGGGGTAAACTGTTTCAGAAGATCGTTTGAAAAAGCATCTTCAAACCCTACTGGCTTCAGTAACAGATTCTTATCTGGTTGCCCGGACTCGCCAATCATGGTACGGCACAGGCCATGCCCGCCTTCCAGACTCAGCACCAACCGGGTTTTATCGCGGGCAACACCTATATCTATTGGTGTTTTCCTTGTCAGTATTTCTATTCGTCCGGCATCCCGAAGTTGCTTATACAGACTAAGTTCGCGGATGAGTAAGCCGTAATACGACACGTTTCCGTGACGAACAGCGTTCATCAAATCCCGACTGAGCGGTCGGGTTGCGTTGGAGTTCAGGAGTTTACCGAAAAGCCCGTCTCGTGAAGTGAAAATCTGCTCCATAGGACACAAGGCCGCCACGCCAAGCGACAGAGTGGCCCGATCCATCTGGTCGAGACAAGACTGACTTTCCAGCATATGCAAAAACTCCTGATCGAGCAACTGCAAAATCGGCCCGCCAAATTGCAGGGATTTACCCAACTCAGCAATTGGATGGGTGGGCGGGTAAGTGGGATTAAATTGGGTAATGAACTGCTTAAAAATGGGATGCAGGTGAAAATCGAAGTAGGAAGTTGCCATGATTGTGTGTCAAAAATAGGGTTTGAAAGAGGTGGGTTATTGGTTGAAGTACTGCCGGAGTAACGCATCGGAATCGATGGTTTCCATACCCGATTCAGTGCGGGCAGCCGGCGAAAGGTTGGGCTTCACAAAAGCCGCCATCGCCTGTTGAGCGCGTTCGGTAAGCGGAAAATCACCCACCAGCGACTCCACCGAGTCGGGCCGGCGTTTGCGTCTAAGCAAGTTCCAGAAGAAGTGGGCGGCTTCGGCAATCCCCAAATCCGACGGGCGACGGGGGGCGATGTTGGCATAGGCGTGAATCATTTTAGGCGATGTAGGGGCAAGAGGAGGAGTTTTGAGCAATTTGCCGATGTCGAGCACCCCGGCCCCGTAAAGGTTTTCCGGGACATTGGAGAAAGGACGGGCCGAACTTTTGAGTGCCTGCCGGAAGGCTTCAACGATTTGCCAGGGCAGATAAGCCTTGAGTTCGTCGGCATACCGTGCCCGCCAAAGCAGAGCCGCCGACGCAACATGGGGCGTGGCGTAGCTCGTGCCGCTGCCATACACCATGATTTCCTTCTCGTCTTTATCCACAAACGGAACATAGACATCCTCTCCGGGAGCCGAAATATCAACTTCTTTCCCCTTACTGCTCTTGTCCCAGGGCCGGTCGTCGGGGTTGATAGCGGCCACCGCAATAATGCCCGGATAAAGAGCCGGGGCAATAACCAGCCCGACTTCGTTGCCAGCCGCGCAAACCCAGATAACGCCCCGTTCGTAGGCTTCCCGCGCGATGGCATCGAGCATGGGGCGCGGATACGTTCCCATACACATATAGAGTACGTTGGCTCCGCCCCGCATGGCCACGTTGGCTGCTTCGACCACCTGCTTACCCCGCCCAATCAGAATCACCGACTGAGCCACCCGGTAAGGTATTAACCGGCTGATAGGTTTGCCGTTGCGCACCAAAAGCCCGCCATTTCCATCATGTTCACTGGCAAAAAGTCCTCCGATAACAAGGCTTGCTGTCCGAGTGCCATGACCGGGAAACTTGAAGAAGAAGCGGGCTTCTTCGTCGCGGGCATCATGGTCAACAGAAATCGCGTCGTGGTCGCGGTCGAGGTTATAGCCGCCCAGCACTTTGCTGTGGTCGGAGTAGCCCGTGTCCATTTGCACCATTTGGAGTTGGGGCAAGTTAGTAAGTAGTTTTATGCGGTCGGCATCGGTCAAGTTAGCCAGCGGATCGCCAACGGGACAGTTGATGGCAAACCAGTTCCACCACCGTTGCTGCCTTCCTTTTATGGCATCATTACCGCTTTTTTTGGCTTCCACAACCCACTTTTTTGTCGACCATTTAGCTATAAATTCGGTCTCATTTGGTTTGGCGGTTCCATCATTAAAAATGGCCGATTCGGTCAGGCGGCTTTCCGACGAGGGGTCTGTCAGGCCAACATCGGTATACGTTTCGAGGTCGGGGCGGCAGGTTTCGACGTGGGGCAGGTTTTCGATTTCAGCCGCCACCAGCCAGGGATGCCGATTGGTTTGCACGGCGATATACCGCATTCGGCGTAAGGCCGGCACAACCGTACCTGGCAACATGGGGGCATCGTTCACCAGGCCCGGAATCAGGTTGGCCGCTTTGTCTTCCCAATCGTCCTGCATGGTTGGCAAGTCGCTCAGGACAACTTCAAAATGGTACACAGCCGACAGTTCAGGCTGTGCCAGCTTAGGCTGTACCAGCTCACGCTGTGCGGACACGGCGGCACCGGCAAATTCGATGCGGGGCGAATTAAGCGTGGGGGTCATGGTTATTGGGGGTCTGGTAGGTATAATAATGGTTGCGTTTTGGGCTTCTATGATTTTGGCGCGGGCTGATTGCATGGATACCGGAACGGGCAATTTATTGAACGCTTCAACAATACGGCTTACCCGGATACCCTCGTTGCCGAGCCAGTCCACCATATCGTCGCCATCGCCGGGCCGGAGCGGAGTACCATCGCGCCGGAGCCAGTTGCCCGCCGGGTCTTTGCGCGGAATGGCACTGTGGTGCAGAGCCACAGCCTCGCCCGTTCCCAAACCCAATACTAAACTCCCCGACGAACCGGGTTGGGTATCGGACTCATAGATCAGGAAATTATCAGTAAGCGTCAACAGGCGAATATCTTTCAGGACAATTTTTTTGTAATCGCCTTTGGGGTGCTGAATCACGACGCAATATTCGCCCTCGATAATCTTGCCCAGCTTGGGGTCTAACTGCACAAACCCAAACGTATCGAGCGAACCGCCCCCCGCACTGGTCGGCTCCACCGCAACAAGCGTAAAATCGAGTCCGCTAAATGGAGCGTTGGGGTCGGCTTTAAAGGTGGAGGTCAGAAAAAACTGATTGGGCCGAAGATGAAACGTAATGGGTTCTAAAAACCGGTTTTGGTCGCCCAACTCATAACTAAACTGAGCCACCGTTCGGGTCGCCGTGTCGGCATCGGGCAATACGTGGTTGTTGGTAATCAGTACGTTGGGGGCAACCAGACAACCCGTTCCGTAGCCCATAATACCACGCGATCCGGTAGTTACGAGCCGACAAACGCTATTCGAAAAACGGAGAATCTTACGAAGAATAGCTATGTCCTGAAAATTAGCCACGCCATTAACTCGTTCGAGTGCCTGCTCACGCTGCATTCCCTCGCGGGCCAGTCGACGGTTAAGCTGGGTTTGGTCGTCCGTAATATCAGTGATTGATCGAAGGCCATCACGGTTTTCGGCAATTCCGTTTCTAACCCGGTCGATTTCTTGTAAATGGGTCGTGTAGTTTCTGTAAGCATAGTCGCCTAAGTAGAGCGACTTTTCGGTTAAGGGAGCGGAAGGTGCCATGACGAGCCGACCTTAAATGTGATCGGACCCGAATGTAAATAAATTGTTGACTGTCAGCTAATTCTATTGAGGGAATGCTGAATTTTGAAGGTTAATGTTATTAAGCGTAGTATTTTTTTGTGGTTCTTAAAAAGTTATTGCGGGCGCGCTGGTAAACTCTTACGACTTTGTAAGCGGGGATTTATTCACGCATCTAACTGTTCAATTCGTTGGTATCCAGCTCGATATGCTTAATCATGAGAGCCGCGACGACCAGCTTACCTCATTGCCGATGCCCACCACGCGGCAATCAGCAATGAGGGGATAGGTTCGCAGGATTTCTTCGATTTCCAGGGCCGAGATCTTGTACCTGCCCAACTTGATGATGTCGATGGAACTGGGGCCCAGAATCCGGTAGTAGCCGTTGTCCAACACAGCCACATCGCCCGTTTTGAACCATCCATCAGCGGTGAATGTGGCTTTGGCAGCTTCTTTTTTGCGCCAATACTCACCGAATACGTTGAATTCCTTTATCAAAATTTCGCCCGGCGTGGACTCGCCCGTTGCCGCTGATGGTTTCCCATTTCTCCATCACCGAAACGGGCAGTGCCGCCGATCCCGAAACCATCAACCGAAACGTTTTCATGGCGGCCATCAACGCTTGCGCGGGTCGTCACCACGCCCTTGGGCAAGTTGGTGGTGCCGCTCGTATAGAGAATCATGGCCCGGCGGTCGGGTGTGATGGTGGGCAAATCGCCGGTGGACGCTATTTCGGGATGGCCCAGAACCATGAATCTCAGTTCTTTTTGAGCGATATATTGGCCCACAATCGGCTCAAATTCGGGGGAGACAATGGCGGTTTCAGTCTGTGTCTGATTCGGTTGTTGCATGGTTGTTTTGACGTATTAAATGCGAATGAATAGCTTTTTCCGATACAACCATTTGAGAATAAGCCAATAGATCAACAACGTGGCGGCACCGGCCAGCAGCGGCTCATAGGCCAGGCCAAAAATTTGAAACGGGGCCGCCCCGAAATGGGTGTAAAATGACCCCATCACAAACGGCTCGATGAGGTGGGCTATCAGGTAGGCCGCAATGGAGTTGGTGCCAATCACGATCAGGAAATAAGCCCAACCCTGAAGACCGTTTGTCGCCCCCTTCCGCATGTCGATCAGGAAATAGAATAGGGTAAGCAACGCAAAACAACACCCTCCGCTGAACAGCACCCAGGCCGGTGTCCAGATGCGTTTGACGACGGGACAAAGACCAACTACCTGTAAAAGGATGCCTAATCCAATGAAAATCAGGGCAGCCAACAAAAACCGACGCACCAAAACGGAGGGTTGTTGGCCGCTTCGCAGGTGTTGACCGGCGCGCAAACCAAGGATCATGGTGGCCAGTGTTGGAATGAAACTCAGTGTGGCATAACCCCCGCCGTTGCACAGAAAGGGTTTTTCGCGGGGAAACAGGTTTAGAAACCAGGTGTCGAACGACCAGGCTACGTTGCTGTTTTTGTTGAAATGGGCCATCAGTCCCGTGTAGTGGTGCGCCCAATCGGGTGGAACCTTCACGGCTTCGTAGGAAAAGTCCGGGCCGGGCAGTGGATAACTGATGAACAACAACCAATAGCCTACCAAAATACCGGCAAAAGCAATCCATTGCACGGTGGGCCGCGCAAAACCCAGCGCGAACAGAAACGGGTAGCCCAAACCAATTTGGGTGAGGGTATCTTCAAAGGTGAAGTTGGTCAGGTCGCGGCCCATCGACCGCAGAAAAATACCCAAAAACACCAAAATTAGCGACCGGCGCAGCGCGTGAAACCACTGCCAACCAGGCGATTGTCCGCTCTGTTGCCGACTTGCCAGCGAATAGGGAAGGGCTACCCCAACCAGAAACGAAAAGGAAGGCTGAATCAGGTCGTGCAACGAGCAACCTGCCCAGGCAACGTGATCCTGATTGTAGGCCAAAAACGACCAGAAACCACTGTCGGGCAGGGCCTCGTGAACCTTGTGCAACCGCAGCACTTCGGCCATCATCAACAGCATGACAAAGCCCCGGTATGCATCCATCGATTGCAGTCGGCTTGTTGACAGGTTCATGTTTTCTGGTTTAGGGATTCCATATCGAAGCCTGTTTCACAACTGCCGCTTAAAAAACGCCCACGCTTCCATATACACGTCGATGTCGTTGGGGAAATCGTGTTTGCCGCCAATCACTTTCAAGAGTGTTACTTCGGGTTTACCCTTCTTTTTGAAGGTATAACGTTCAATGGTTTTTCCGTCGGTGAGGTCGGTGTTGGGCAAGAGTTGCTTGCGGGGTTTGCGTTTGTAGCCCGCCAACGACGACCAATAGTGGAATGTCCGGTCGGTGGAGCGCACAAAACCGAGGTTCATTGGCCCGCCCAGAATCACTTCGCCACCCTCATAGGGGTTGGTTTTGTCGGCGGTGCCGTTCACGATCATCACTGGGATAGCCATTCGCTTTTCGGGGCAATCGAGGTTGTTAGTATCGGGGAGGTTGGCAATGAGGGCGGTGATGGCCCTGAATTTTTCGGGCATAGTCAGGGCGAGTTTGTAGGCCATGTGACCTCCGCCCGATGTACCTATTACAAAAACCTGCTGTTCGTTGATCTGATATTGTTGGCTGAAATAGGCGATCATCGCCCCGAAAAAAGCATTTTCGTCGATGTTCTCAACGTTGGCAACGGCAGGAGAGGCTTTACGACACTCGTTCCAATATTTTTTGTACCCATCGGGATAAACCATCAGCAGATTTTCGGCGGGGGCGATGGCTTCCAGTTTTCCAGCCCTCGGTCGGTTTTGCAAGCCCGTTCCCTTCGACCCATGCAGCACAAAAACAAGGCTCGAATTGGCCTGCGCCGGTTTCTGAAAATGAAACGAACGGTAGTGGCCGTCAATTAGAATTGAGTCGTTGATAATCTGGCTTTTAGCAGAGAACGCGAAGCAGAAGAACAGGAGAAGCAGGGGGTGTTTTAGCATAGTTTTTATGCAAGCACCTGATTAATAGTGGCTTCAACGCCCTGGTTCAGCATTTGGTGGAGCCGGGTTCCAATCGTTTCGGCAAAGTCGGGCAAGGCGGTCAGGTCGGTTTGCCAGAGGTCTTTGTCGGCCAGAACGGTGTTCACGAACCCTTGCACCGATGCCGAATCGGTGACGTTCACCCCCTGCCAGCGGTCATAGAAAAGGGCCGCATTGTCGTCGCGGAGGGGATAGGTTAAGATGCCCCCGCCTACGGAAGCCTCGGCTACATAGCCCGCGTCGGTTTTGGCCGTGGCTTTCATAAACAGCAAATACCCTGCAAAACCGGTAGCCATCAGTTGTGGCACGGCATTGAATTTTTCGTAATACCGCTGAATGGTAGCCACATTACGAGCCTGCATTTTGGCCGTTTGGTGAACCGTAATGTTCAGCAACAGGTGTTCGATATAGGGGTTGCGGAATCGCTCCAGCACATCCAGCGCGAACGCCCGAACAGCGGCTGTATCAGTCCCTTCGGTTAGGCCGGGTGGCACAGTCGGCACAATTTCATCGAGCATCAGGCGTTCCACAAACCGACTCGACACTGGGTTCTGGACATTGTCGCGAACGATTTCATTCCCCAGCAGATAACAGGTCGGAACGGTGAACGAATGGGTGCCGTTGAGTACGCGGAGTTTGCGTTCGCGGTAGAACGTGATGTCTTCGTCGATGATGATGCCGGGGTTCACCTTGGCAAACGACAGCACCTCGCGCACCCGGTCGTCGCCTTCGATGGCCCACAGGTTATAGGGTTCGGCAACGGTGAGCAACTTGTCTTCGTAACCTAATTTTTCGGCTAACTGTTGCTGCGTTTCGTCATCGGGGAGGCCCGGTACGATTCTGTCAACCAATGAGTTACAGAATCGGACATGGAATTTAAGCCACTTGCTAAACAGTTTCCCCAGTTCATTATATTTGGCTAATTTCTCCACCATTTCGCGGAGTTTCAGGCCGTTATCAGTTACTAACTCGGTGGGAATCACCACCAAACCCCGGTTGCGGGAGCCACCTACATCCTTAAATCGCTCATACAGAAACGCCGTTAGCTTGCCCGGAAACGAGCGGGGCGGATTCTCGAAAATGCTTTCCTCCACATAGGTCAGGCCTACTTCGGTGGTGTTGGAAATGATTACCTGCAGGCTATTGCTCTTGGCAATCCGCAGAATATCCTGCCAGTTCGACTGCGCCGACAACACCCGACTCACGGCCGTAACCGTGGATAACTCTTCAACAGATTGCCCTTGTTGCATTCCCCGCACGGCAACTGTGTAAAGATTATCCTGAGCCGCAAACCCGTCGGTGGGGCCGTCCGTCGATTTGACAATGACAATAGACC